>JAWOIT010000157.1:0-8427 GCA_046484535.1 Pseudomonadota bacterium
CTGCTCTTCCCCGCGTTCAACGTCAACGACTCGGTCACGAAGAGCAAGTTCGACAATCTCTACGGCTGCCGCGAGTCGCTGGTGGACGGCATCAAGCGCGCCACCGACGTGATGATCGCGGGCAAGGTCTGCGTCGTGCTCGGCTACGGCGACGTCGGCAAGGGCTGCGCGCAGGCCTTCCGCGGCATGGGCGCCACCACCTGGGTCACCGAGATCGATCCGATCAATGCGCTGCAGGCGGCGATGGAAGGCTACCGCGTGGTGACCATGGAACAGGCCGCCGCCCTCGGCGATATTTTCGTCACCACCACCGGTAACATCGACGTCATCACCCATGCGCACATGCTGGCGATGAAGGATGAGGCCATCGTCTGCAACATCGGCCATTTCGACAACGAGATCGATGTTGCCAGCCTGCGTCAGTATCCCTGGGAGAACATCAAACCGCAGGTCGATCACGTGATCTTCCCGGACGGCAAGAAGATCATCTTGCTGGCCGAGGGTCGCCTGGTCAATCTCGGCTGTGCCACCGGCCACCCGAGCTTCGTTATGTCCGCCTCCTTCACCAACCAGGTGATTGCGCAGATCGAGCTGTGGAACAACCACGAGCAGTACGAAAATCAGGTGTATGTCCTACCCAAGCATCTGGACGAGAAGGTGGCACGTCTGCACCTGGCTAAAATCGGCGCCCAGCTCACCGCGCTGAGCCCCAGGCAGGCTGAGTACCTTGGCGTACCGGTCGAAGGGCCGTACAAACCCGACCACTACCGCTACTAAGCTCTCACCGCGGAGGCGCAAAGGGCACTAAGATATAAGTGCTTGCACGTCAAAGGCCTTATCACTTTGCGTGCTTTGCGCCTTTGCGGTTATTTCCCGAGGTTCGATAACCATGGAATCGCAAAAACAGCACCCCAGGCAATTCAGCTTCGAATTCTTTCCGCCGAAAACCGACGAGGGCGTGGCCAAACTGCGCGCCACCCGTGATGAACTGGCCAAACTCGGTCCGAAATATGTCTCGGTGACCTTTGGTGCCGGAGGCAGTACGCAGGAGGGTACGGTAGAGACCGTGCGCGAAATGCTTGCTGCCGGACTCGATACCGCGCCGCATCTCTCCTGCATCGGTTCCACTCGCGAAACGATTCGCGGCCTGTTGGACAAATACATCGCGATGGGCGTCCGGCGGATCGTCGCCTTGCGCGGTGATATGCCTTCCGGCATGCGAGAAACCGGTGCGTTTCACTATGCCAACGAGCTGGTGGAGTTTATCCGCCAGGAGACCGGCGAGCACTTCCATATCGAAGTCGCGGCCTATCCCGAGTTTCATCCCCAGGCCCCTTCCGCCGAGGCCGACCTTGATAATTTTGCCCGCAAGGTAGATGCCGGCGCGAATGCCGCGATCACCCAGTATTTCTACAATATCGACGCCTACCTGCGCTTCATCGAGGAGATCGAAAAACGCGGCATCGATATTCCGGTGGTTCCCGGCATCATGCCGATAACCAACGTCAAGCAGCTGGCACGCTTCTCCAGCATGTGCGGAGCCGAAATCCCGCGCTGGCTACTCCTTCGTCTCGAGGCCTATGGTGAGGATATGCGCTCGCTGCGCGCTTTCGGTCTGGATGTAACCACAGATCTCGGTCGGCGCCTGCTGGAGGCCGGAGCTCCCGGACTCCACTTCTACACCATGAATCAGGTGGAGCCGACACGGATCATCTGGACCAATCTCGGACTCAAGCCCGCATAGAAGGCCGCCGAATGCGCACCCCGCGAATCTTCCATAATCAGGCGTTGATGCCGGCAAGCCGAGTTGCACTTGATGAAAACGCCGCTCGCCATGTTGGCAAAGTGCTTCGTCTTGGTATCGGGGCATCGCTAAGGCTGTTCGACGGGCACGGTGGTGAATATACGGCGACGATACACGAAATTGGCAAACGTGATGTCATCGTGAGTGTTGGTGAGCATACAGCGCTGGAGGTGGAATCCCCACTAAAGGTCACTCTTGCACAGGGGATCTCCAAGGGTGAGCGCATGGATTTCACGCTACAGAAAGCCGTCGAGCTCGGGGTACAGCGGATTGTGCCCCTGGATACGGAGCGCTCGGTTGTGCATCTGAAGGGCGAGCGGCGTGAAAAAAAACTCGAGCACTGGCGTGGCGTGATCATCAGTGCCTGCGAGCAATGCGGTCGAAACACGCTGCCTGAGCTCCTGCCGATACAATCCCTGGAGTGTTGGCTCGAGACCACGACAAACCAGGGAGTCTATTTACTCCTGGATCATCGTGCTGAAGGCAGCCTCGGAAATTTGAACAAGTGTGACACAGTGACCCTGTTGATCGGCCCTGAGGGGGGGATATCGGAGAGTGAACGTAGTAAGGCTTATGCTGCCGGTTACACCGGACTACGTCTCGGACCTCGGGTGCTTCGCACTGAAACAGCCGCATTAACAGCACTGGCTGCCCTGCAATCCCATTGGGGCGATCTCGGTTAAGACCTTGCCCAGGCATCGCTCATTACCGGTTCGGCAAACGAAAAAACAAATCAGTGAAAAATTAAACTGCTAGCAGTTCGCGCAGATTTGCAGGAGCACCAACCCCCTTACTTCAACAGGGCAATATAGTGTGCAAGCCCCTCAATCTGTTCATCGCTCAGACGCGCTGTTACTTGCTCCATGCTCGCGTTTCTGCGCTTGTCCTCACTGTGATCATTGCTGTTGGCTGCGGCCCTGAATCGCTTCAGGGTCATCTGAACATAATCGATTTGCTGCCCCGACAAGCGCGAGTAGCCCTCTTCACCCCGGCCGTCGGCACCGTGGCAGCGGAAACATACACTCTTGTAGATACCCTCACCTTTACTGGCAAGCGTGGAATTGGCTTCAACGGGCTTTAGTTGCTGTGAAGTGAAATAGACAGCAAGATTCACCTTATCCTGAAAAGTGAAGCCGCTGGCCAAAGTTTGCATGACAAAATTCTTCCGCGTCCCATCGATAAACTTGCCGATTTGCTCAATGATATAAGCGGGGTTCTGGCCGGCCAGGTTCGGGATATCCGGCTTGACACTATTTCCGTCAACTCCATGGCAATGTCCGCAAAGTACTGAACGGTCTTTCCCTCTGCTAATTGCCTCGTTGAGAGACTGCTTGTTATGGATATCCTTCTCAATCTCAGCCATGATCCGCTCACGCTCACTCATCCCTGTCTCAGCCGATTGGGCAGTAGCATTGGCCACCAGCCCGGCGAACAGCACACTCATAACGAAAACGGATATTGATTTGTTCACGTGTAAAGAAACTCCCATCAATTCATTTCCAGCATAAAACACACAGACTAATCCGCAGAAACACCCAGATGCTCCAGCATTTTTTCCATTGCATCCAGGTTGGGTACGATGACTTTTTCCCCCAGCAAAAGCAAATGGGCCTGAACGGCAGGCTGCCTGTCGTCAGCCTCATTGCCCACGGTCAGCATTGCATGCGTGACCATCTGCAGCTGGGGCATACCCTCAATTTGAATCGCCATAAAGGGGATCCGGCCACTGCCGCTTAGCGTGTTCAATACGACGATGCGTGTACTTTCACTGCGTTTGGCCTGCTCCTGTCCCAGCAGTTTCTCGAAACAGAACAGCGGCACGCTTCTGCCACGCCATGGCAGCATGCCTAGCAACCACTCCGGCATATGTCCGGCAGGCTCAACATCCTTGTTCTCCAGAACTTCAGCGATGACCGTGCTGGGCAGCAACAATTTCATCCGGTTGAGTGGCAGTGTAAAGCTACGCACCTTCAGCTCGGCCAGTGCTTCGTCGGTCAGTGTCATTGATAGTGTATCGGTCATCTTCCTGGCGAGCCTCATCATCCAGCTTTGGCTGCAATGAGTGATTGGATATTTTCAAGCAAATCAGTTTCCGTATAGGGCTTACCCATATATTTGTTCACGCCGATATCCATCGCCCGCTGGCGATGCTTGTCGCCCGTACGCGAGGTAATCATGATAATCGGTATGTCTTTGAGCCGCTCGGAATTACGGATGTGGGTTGCCAGTTCAAAACCATCCATGCGCGGCATTTCGATGTCCAGAAGCATCACGTCAGGAATTGTCTCTTCCAGAACGGTCAAAGCATCAACACCATCCTTGGCAGTAACACATTTCAAGCTGTGACGTTTAAGCAGGCGCTCGGTAACTTTTCGCACCGTGATCGAATCATCGACGACCATGATCGTCGGCTCTCTATCCAGGGTCGTAACGTTCGCCACAGCTTCCAGTTCGATGTTCTTGCCACTCTTGCGTGCAAGACCCCTACGTATCAGGGACGGCATATCAAGAATCAGAGCTACGCTGCCATCGGCAAGAATTGTTGCCCCGGCGAGGTCCTGCAATGTACTGAGTTGTGGACCAAGGGACTTCACCACGATTTCGCGGCTACCAATCAGTCCGTCAATGGCAAAGGCGATTCGTTGTTCGCCACTTTTTGCCAGCAAAAGGGCATGGTTGGCCGATTCCGACATACTCAGGCTTGCTGCGGCACCGAGCAGGTTCGTCAGATAGAGCACATCATACTCTTCGCCAACCCAGTTATAGACAGGGTTGTCACTTTCAAATAAGGCCGCCAGTTCCTTGGCAGTGAGTCGTTCTATACCGCTGATGCTCATCAGGGGTATGGCATACACGTCATCGGCCGCAGTGACCAGCAGTGCACGGCTGACTGACAGGGTAAGAGGCAATCGTACCGTCAGGTTTGTTCCCTTTCCGGCTGTCGATTCGATTTCAAGCACCCCGCCAAGCTGCTTAATCTCACTGTTTACCACATCCATCCCGACGCCACGACCGGCGATCTGGCTGACTGACTGCGCAGTGGAGAAACCCGATTCGAGAATGAAGCCCATGACCTCTTTGTCACTGAGCTTCGAACCCTCTTTCATCAGACCGCGTTCAATGGCTTTTTTCCTGACTGCAGAAAGATCGATACCCACACCGTCATCGCTGATTCGGACAATGATTTCCGATCCCTCGCGAGACAAGGCAATGACGATACTTCCGCTCTCCGGCTTATCCTTGGCAAGGCGTGTCTGAACATCCTCAATACCATGGGCAATGGAATTTCGCAGCATGTGTTCAAGCGGCGCCATCATACGCTCGACCACATTTCTATCCATCTCGACCTCTGCCCCGGTGAAGGAAAGATTGGCACGCTTTCCCAACTCAGATGAGGTCTGGCGAACGATTCGGCGCAGCCGTGGCGCATACTCGACCAGAGGCACCATGCGTGTATGCATCAGGCTTTCCTGCAGCTCGGTATTAACCCGCGATTGTTGCAATAACAGGGTTTCCGACTCTCGGGTAAGATTCAGCAGGATGTCTTCGATACTTCCCAGGTCACTCAAACTCTCGACCATGGAGCGGGAGAGTTGCTGCATATGCGTAAAACGGTCAAACTCGAGTGGGTCAAAATCCTCATAACCCAATTTCTGCGCTTCTTCCTTACGGGACTCGATCTGTCCTTCCGTTTCGATATCAAACTGACGTACCTGATCACGCAAACGCACGATGGTCTGGTCCATTTCATCGATACTTGAGCGGAAAGAACCGATTTGCTGCTCAACGCGAGAGCGATAAATACTTACCTCGCCCGCAAAATTAACCAGATTATCGAGAAGATCGGAGCGCACACGTACCAGTTCGTGCTGAATTCGTGGAGCCCTGCGCCGATTATCCTCACCGTCTTCAGGCTTCTCGAAACCATCGCGCCCTTTGCTGATATCGACAACGTTTTTGTTGCCGGCATCGGCTGTCGCTGTTGCGATGGCAATAACTTCCCGGATATCGGCTACGAGATAGGCATTATTATCCAGTGGCTCAAGTGTTTTGACCTGTGTCATCATGCGTTGCACGCGATCCAGAACCAGCATCATCTGGTCGCTGTTTTTTTTTGACGCCGGAACATAGCCATCGTTAATCGCCGACAGCAAATCGGCAAGTGCATCGGTCAACGCAACAATTTCATTAATCCCGAACTCTGCACTGACTTTAGCCAGATGGATACCCGAGCGGCGTAGCTTATCGAACAGTGCGCGGTCATTGACATCGCGCATCCAGGTGGTGAGATTAAACTCGACGTCAGCAACCGCCTGTTCCAGCGCGGACAGATCCGGCTCAATCTCCGGCATACTGATCGAGCGGTCGCTTGACAGCTCAGCAGGAACCACAAGCTCGGACTCCTGCGCAACATCAGCTATCTCATCAGTCTTATGAGTGCTCTCCGTATTGTCTGTTTCATGCGCCGGCAGCCCCTCCTCCTTCCCGCGACCGAGCTCATCCACTCGACGGATCAGATCATCACCCTGGCTGACAGGCTCATGGTTCCTTACCTGTTCAAGCATGGTAACCAGCCGGTCATGCGACAATTGCAGCAAGTCCATCATTGCCGGAGACCTCTCCAGCAAGCCATCCACGACCTTCTCGACCGTAGACTCCAGGCTATGGCTTAAATCGCCAATCGCGCCAATCCCGGCCATCCTGGCGCCGCCTTTAAGAGTGTGGAGTTGCCGCTGCAAGGCTTCGACCAGTGAGCGGTCATCCGGATTATCGACCCAGGCTTGAAGCGTTTCCTCACTGGCATCGAGAATGTCAGCCCCTTCCTCGAGGAAGATCTCCATCAGTTCGGGGTCGTAATCTTCATCTGTCGCCATACTTGCCGCTACAGGCGTGTCTTCGACGGCAGGTGGTAAATCAATCTCTTCTAGTGGTGAATGCTCCGGCTCCGCCGTCAACGAGTCAACCGACCATACGGGCTCGATTGCCTCCAGGCCCTCCGAAATAACATCATCCTCCGTGATGGCAGCAGATGCCTCTTCAGGCGTATCCCTCAGCTCCGGCTCCAATCCAGCAAAAGCCTCTACAGGCTCCTCGATCAGTTCCAGCTCCGATTTTGCTGACTCATCTACAGGCCCCGCGGTCAGAGCCGACTCTGGATCCTCAGCGCCGCTTTCTTCGTCAGCAATCACCTCTGTGCGAACGGGCTCTTCCGTTTCGTTCAGCTGCGCCAGACCCGATTCCGGCTTCGCGTGCGCCATGTGCTCCAGGTGCTGAACCTTCTCGAAAACACTCGTTGCCAGTGCTAACGGCCCCTGACTCTGTGGCAAATCCGAACCGCCGACGCCGGTGAGGTACTCAAGCACAGAACGCACAAAGCTGACGCATTCAAGCAGGGCGTCGACATCCTCGTCATCTACCGTTTCGTTCGATGCCTGCACCGTTTTTGCATATTTCTCGAGCTTTGCGCATACATCCGCCACGCCTGTCACACCGGCCATCCGTGAACTGCCCTGCAGAGTGTGCAACGCTCGTATTACCGGCTCCGTGATGCGCCGACTGCCGCCCTCCCTGATCTGCGTTATAAAGGCGTCAAGCTCATCCAGATGCCCTGCGGCCTCTTTTGAATATATTTCAAGGAGGATCGGATCAAGCTCAGGAATGTCCTCTTTGACTTCAGGGTGCGCAGCCTCTTGCACTACAGCAGAATTTTGTTGCTCCTGCGGCTTGGCCACTTGTGGCGCTTTATCTTGGGCAATATCATCGGCCATCGCTCGCAGCTGGTTAATATCCGTGTGAGGCGGGGTACCAGATTTGAATTGCTCAATCAGCTCGGGAAGCGCCTCTATTGCCTGTTCGATAACGTCGAACATGGCGGCGCTATGGCAGATCGTGCCTTCGAGGACACGGTTCAACATATTTTCATAGGCCCAGGCAAACTCGCCCAGTTCGAGTGCACCGACCAGACGCCCACTCCCTTTCAGCGTATGGAAACTGCGGCGCAAATCCTTGAGCGGCTCCAATTCTGCCGGATTGGATGACCACTGCGGAAGTAGTGTGCGCAGATTACCCAGTTCTTCCTCGGCTTCTTCGATGAAAATCTCAAGGATCTCATCGTCCATATCGACCGATGAGGAGCGCGCTGGTGTGGCTACGGCAGATTCACTGGGATGCACATCGGCGACAGTTTCGCCATCGCTTGCTTCATCGTTGAGACTGGGCACACTCTGCGCAGACGCATCATTGCCAGAGTCAATCTCGAGAAGCTCCGGCTCTGCCGAGGTACTTGCTTCAACCTGAGTGTTGATTGTGGTATCCGGGCTTTGCTCTGCTTCAGGAGCTTCAAACACCTCAATATCGGCGACCGGCAGTGCAGCCTCGTCCTCGGACTCGCGTGCCTCGGCTACACTGCCGGGTGGATAGCCCAGACTCGTCACCGCGCTCTCTGCAACATCCAGCACCGATCCGGGATGCACCCGGCTTTGAACGAAGGCTTCAAGATAGTATTCGACACTCATTACCGCATCCGCCAGAGCATCGAGCTTGTCACTGTCGGGAATTTTTTCGGACGGGATGAGTTCTGACTCTATGTAAGCCCGACAGGATACCAGTACCTGCGCAACGCG
>JAWOIT010000056.1:0-20092 GCA_046484535.1 Pseudomonadota bacterium
CTGTACGACTCAGACTTAGGCAATACAGGAATGAGTGATATGACCAATGCCCAACAACACCCGGAAGAGCTGCTGCCGTGGTATGTCAACGGCAGTTTGCCGGAGCACGAGATGCAACAGGTCGAAGCACACCTGGCGCAGTGCCCTGTGTGCGAGCGCGAAGCGGCACTGTTGCGCGCCATGCGTGACGAGGCAAGAGAGAGTGCCGGGGATGTCCCGGCAGAATTCGCCTGGCAGCGTTTGCGCCGTGACATGCATCGGAACGACGACCGCGCCGGGGTGAAGCGAAGTTGGTGGGCGCCGTCGCTGGCGGCCGCCGCCGTGCTGACCATCGCGATCCAGAGTGTCATGCTCTACACCATGACGGAGCGGGATGACGGATTCGGTCTGGCAGGCGATCAGATGCAGGGCGCGATCCTCCAGGTGAAGTTCAACCCCGATGCGACCGAGAAGGAGCTGCGCGGCGCGCTGCAGGCGGCCGGTGCAGAGATAGTCACCGGCCCGAGCGCCATGGGCGTGTACCGGATCCGCCTCGGCAAAGTGGATGGCCCGGTACAGGAGCGTATCATCGATCTCCAGTCCCGCCATGATGTGTTCGATTATGTGCAACCGGAGTAGTCCGCCGGCGGTTGCCGGATGGCTGCTCTTGTTGTGTCTGATCCAGGGCGCCGCCCAAGCCGTTGAGGCTACCGCCAGGCAAACCAGTGCCCTCCAGCCGCAGTTGACTTTGCTTAACAGCGATACCTGCCTTCTAGCCGGCCAGCGGATCCGGCTGTCGGGAAGTGCCCTTGGCAGTTCCGACCTCTACCAGCTCTGGCTGTCGAGTGAACGGCAGCAATGGGAGTTGAAATCCGAGCAATGGAGCGATACGGCCATCATCGCGAGGCTTCCTGCCGATTTCGCTCCCATCGAGGGCGCGAAGGGTGTGATCGGTTTGCGAGATAGGCGTAGTGGCTCATTGGTGGGGAGCCGTTTGGCGGTGCAATTCTGTGCGCCCCTGGCTGAACCCGACCCTCAGGTCAGGACGGGAGTGACGGCTGCCACTGTCGATTCCGGGGCCAGAATCAGAACGGAAGAAACGGAGGCCCCACGTCTCGCCCGGTCAGTCACGCCAATGACCGCGGGCCCCCTGTCCGTGCCTGCCGGAGTGGCTTCACCGGGAGCGCAGGAAGAGGGCGAACCCTATGAGCCGCAGGAGCTGGTTGTCTACAGCGCCAATCTTGCCGAGGCCGGGAAGTTGGCGCAACGGATAAGTGAGTATGGTTACAGCATCAAACGCCGCAGGGTGCTGAAGCATCTGGGCTTTGTCCTCAATGTCATTCGATTACCGAAAGATGTCACGGTTAACGAAGCGATGAAGCTTCTCGGTCAGACCGAACTGCGTCTGATATTCGACGCCAATCATCAGTATCGATTGATGTCGCGGGACCCGACCGGGAGCGGATTGGCACACAGGCAGATTCGCTGGGGAGAGAGCCGCACCGGGTGCGGCGAAGGGATGCGTATCGGCCTCATCGATACGGGGGTTGAGATAAGTGCAGGCGGCCTTCCCGCCAGGCAGATTGTTACCCGCTCCTTTTTGCCGCTGGGTGTGAAGGAAGCAGACAGGCGACATGGTACAGCCATTGCCTCGCTGCTGGTCTCCCGTCCCGGAAGCCGTGTGGCGGGACTGCTGCCGGGCGCCCGGTTGTTTGCTGCGGGAGTTTTCCGCCACAAGGGGGAGCGGGATGCGGATACGACGGCTGAACTCATCATTGCCGCTCTCGACTGGTTACGCGGGGAGGGGGTTTCGGTGGTGAACCTGAGTCTGGCCGGGAGCGATAACAGGCTGCTGCGGCATACCATCGCCGGTTTAGGGGGAGAGACCATGCTCCTTGCCGCCGCCGCCGGTAACGGTGGTAGCGGGGCGGCTCCTGCCTATCCGGCAGCGTTGCCGGAGGTGGTGGCGGTGACGGCGGTCGATATCAATGGCCGGATCTACAGCAATGCCAACCGGGGGGATTATATCGACATTGCTGCGCCCGGCGTGGATGTCTGGGCGGCACGGCCGGGATCCGATGGTGCCTACTATAGCGGTACCTCTTTTGCCGCCCCCTTCGTCAGCGCCGCGATGGCGTTGCTGCGCGCAAGGGATCCGGAGGCCGGCCTGAAATCCGTCCTTTCGCTGCTGGCTGGTTCTGCAATAGATTTGGGGGCGAAAGGGCGCGATCCATTATTCGGTCACGGTTTGTTGCAGATGGAGGGTGATTGTGTGACTACAGATCACCGAAGAACATCAGGCTGAAGCGGGTTTCGCGGGCGGTGCCCGCAAAACCCGACTGGTTGGTGTGCCTTGCCGGTGCTACTTCTGAACCGCAGGGAGCAGTAACGCGGCCTCCTCCCCAGGTGGGCTGAGTTTGGCGTCGTTGCTGGGGTTTGGTTGTTCGGCCTTGCCAGCTCCGATACCACTGCCACGGTGACTGTACCGGGGCGCGCCCCTTTCCGCTTGCGCCGCCCTATCAGCGGCCACCACGCCGCGTTTGAGTGTGATTTCGGCCTCTCCCGCTTCCACACCGCCAGCTCCCAGCACGATAGTCAGGCCGAGTGCCAGCAGTATCGGGTGGAGTAACATCTTGTCGGATTTACCTTTCATTCTGATTCTCCTTCTCGTTTGGTTGAACAATGGATTCAAACCTATGTCGAGTCTGGCAACAAAACGGTTCATTCGGATAGGCGGCCAGTGGTTCGTGATACGAAGCATCATCGGACCCATTATGCCCGGTGGTTTCGGTTCGGTTTTCGTGGCTACGTTTCGATATCGCCCCGCCCTGCTGGTTGCTGCGGTTGTTCAGAAAGTTAAGCCGTTTGCCCAGGCATAGGATGGGTGTCCAGTGAGTTTCTTGCGCTACAGTGGCTCCTTGGTAATATTTGCACTGGCTTTACCGGGGAGATTATTCGTCAGTCAAAGGCTGATAATAAATCAATATTGTTGTTAACGGCGTTTGAACCGCAAGCTGGCATATAGCGACACAGCAGGAGTACTCATTCAACAACGGCAAAAGAGGATCTCAATATGAAACGGACATTTATCCATGCACTGATGATCACTGCAAGTCTGGCCCTGGCAGCACCCGCCAGTGCCTCCGGCTATGTGGTGTATGCCCCGATGGATAATGAGGATCTGGAATCAACCAGCCAACAGGCACCAGCAAAGGATTTCAAAGGCAACGAAACCCCAAAGCCAGCCGCCTTGCTAGCGCCGGAGGTGCGAAAAAAGCGCGAGGGAGCGGCGAACAATACCAGCAAGGGGAAGAAAAAGGGCAATGTGGAATATCACTGGAAAGTGGAAGAAGGCACCAAGTAGTAGGTGATGATCTTGCCTCGTCTCCCCTGACACCCGGTTAAGAATAAATTCTTGACCCGAGGTGAAGCTCATTAATGGTGTTGGCGGCGGTCACTTCATCGATATCCTTGTGGACATTCTGAAAAGCGCCGACACCTTCGCCGACGGCGAAGGCGACGCGCTCGCTTGAGCGGTCCAGTGCTGCGGGAATTTCGGTGGGCGAACGTATCCGACCACCAACTCTCTCCACGGACGGCGTGGTCGAATGCCCCCTTGCTAAATCATCTTGCTCGCCCAGCCCATTAGAACGCCGCGTCAAAGCCCAGCAACACATAGCTGTCGGTGCCGTTGTGCCCATTGGTTTCATGGTCGGTGTCGAGCATGTCGATGTTACTTTCGAGCACCAGCTTGACGTTGGTCATGAAGTAGTAGGAGGCGGCCAGGGTGAGGCTGTTCATGTCGATGCCGTTGTAGATGGTCCCGGTACCATCGAGGTCGCCCGCATCGGTGCGGTTGTAGAGCGCCGACCAGGCCCACTCCGGGCTATGGATGTAATCCACGCCGAGGAACATGCCGTTCCATTGGTAGGTCTTGTCGCGCTCGAGAACATCGTCCCATTCGTTGACCAGCCCCTGGAAGAACCAGTAGAGGTTGTAGCCCACCTTGCCTGAGAGGTCGAGCCCGGCGATGCGCTTCTCGCTGTCCCAGTCATTTTCAACGTAGTCGGTGCCTAGAAGCGTACCGTCAAAGCGTTCGCGCCCGGTGAGGCCGAACAGGCCGATGGAGACGCCGCCGATCTCGGTGCCTACACGGGCAAAGATCGACTTGGAGGAGTCGTTGTCGAACAGGGCATCGGAGCGACGGTAGCCCGGCGAGGAGACCGATGCGCTGGTGCTGACACCGTTGCCATTGACCGCGCCAACGGCGAACTCGACGGGGCCGAAGCCGCGATCGAGGATGAGGCCGCGGTCATAGGTGACACCCGCCATGCGGTAGACCATGAAGTCCTGGAAGGTGAGGCGGGTTTCGCGCGGGAACATCAGATCGGAGACCTGGAACTGGCCGAGCATCAGCCCGGCGCCGCTGCCGAACAGGTCGTCGTGACTGAACCAGGCATCCTCGATCAGAAATTCGCCGTTGCCGCCCTTCTCGGCCATGATGCCGTAGCCGTAGAAGGTGATGTGATCGGAGAGCGGTGCGCTGGCCAGCAGCTTGATCAGGTAAGGGGACTGGAAATCGAGGCGGCTATCGTACTCGGTGCTGCCGTCGCTGCCGGTCGCATCGTCACGAAACTGGGTGTAGCCCTGGGCACGCAGTGCCAGCGGTACCGAATCGGGGAGGACTAGGCGGGGGTCGCCGGTCTTACTGGTGGAGGCCTCCTTCCAGTTGCCCAGGCGCATATTCTGTGCGGCAAACGCTGCGCCAAACTCGTTGAGTCGGGGGAAGGCGGCATGACAGGCGGTACAACTCATATCGTACTTGCGGGCAAAGGTCGGCATGGCTACCGCTTGCTGCAGGCCAATGAGCATTAGCAGGATGCCGACAAGAAACGCGGGCAGGGTGTGTTTGTGCATGGCAAAGCGACCTTGTTGTTGATAATTTTTCGCGGTGAGGGGGCTTACGGAAACCGAAATACCCCGGGGGATCGCATGGATGCGATACTCCGGGGCATCAAAGAGTGACCGGGCACTCCCTGCAGGTCCTCTCTGGACTAGTTCATGATTTGCCAGCTGCCGTCAGGCTGTCGGCAGGCGGTGCCGTAGACCTGTTCCCGGCGCCCGCCGATGAGGGCTTCCATGGTGTATTCGCGGCAGGGACCCTGAGCGGTCTCATAGGTGTGGGTGGGGGTGAACTGGTACTGCACCCCGTTGTCGGGATTGCGCCAGCTGGAGGAGACACCGGTGCGGACCGTTTCCAGGGTCTGCCCGGCACGCAATCGATCGGTCTCGTCCATGTAGGAGCCGATGGAGCCGCCTATCGAGGATCCGATCAGTGTCCCGGCGATAATTGCGATGGGCCTGAGGCGGCGATCGTCGGCCTGGGCACCGAGCAACCCGCCCAGCAGGCCGCCAATCACCATGCCTGACTCCTCGCGTGGCCCCTGGGTCGCACAGCCGGCCAGTGCCAGGCTCATCAACAGCACAATTGTTGTGAGGACTTTTCGTTTCATCTCCTGTCTCCCGATCTGCCCCTTCAATAGGGGGGTGAGCGATTAACAGAAAGAGTAGACGTTTTGCACAGAACTGCTCGGCGGGCGGGCTCAGGGCTTATCGGATGAAAATTCATGTCAACCCATTGGGGAGCTGTGCGTTATTACGGCTGTAACACACAGTTTTTCCATGACAGGAGTAAATACGATGAGTAAGAAGTCCGTTGTTGCACTGCTTGTTGCCGGTGGTCTGTTTGCCGCTTCATCCGCCTATGCCGATCACAACAGTATCTGGGGTGCCGGCTCAGCAAACATGCCGAACGACATCCACAACAGTGCTATCGAGGATGATCAGGATGTGTTTATGGATCTGGTTCAGCAGGGTGGTGGCGCTGACTCGGTGAACCGGTATGACGACACCACCACGGACATGGGCTCTGCCAGTGTGGATACCACTACCATGAGCGGATCCAGCCGAATGACTGCCAGCGGCGGCTCTCTGGTTTCCCGTTCTGCGACCGTCAGCCGCGGTGGTTCACGCCGCTAAGGGACGCTGCACGGGTGACAAAAAGAGGCCATCGAAAGATGGCCTTTTTTGTTTAGCCGTATGGCCGCTCGCGTTAGTGTCTACTTATTGCCTACGATATTGAGGATGTTCGCCGGCCATCGTGGCCGATGCCGTCACGGGAGGATAGGGCGTGTAGTTGGGGCGATGCGGCGCCTCGTCGAAAACGCTCTTGCCCAGTGGTACCGAGAGATCATCGGGGTTGCCCGACAGCCGCAGAAAAACCCCAAGGGAGGCGAGGAGCAGTGCGGCGCTGGTAATGATTGCCACCGGGTAATAGAGGTTGCCGGCGAGATCGAGCTGGCTGTATTTGATCACCATCAGCAGCCCTTCCAGCACCAGGGCAATGCAGACAATGCTAACGAAACGCGGGAGGGTGCGCCGAAGCACGATGACGATGTGGTGATCGTGATTCTTGCCCGCGTACTCCTTGTTGACCACGAGTCCCAGCTCGAAAATGGCCAGGCCGACGATAGCCATATTGATGGCCTTGAGAATGGCTTCGGTAAATTTCAGCTCCCCGCTGAGTCCTCTGAGCATCGCATCGCCGCTTAACGCCGTCAGGCTCAAGGCCAGGACAAAAAAGATGGAGGAAAATCCGATAGCCATGAATTGCCGGAAAGCGGTCATGCTGAGTGTCGTGTGCATGTGTTACTCCCTTCAGTTTCATGAAGAATGTGTGGTTTATTGAATTCTTGTGCCTGCAAGTTAGGAGAACCTTTGCGTGCGTAAGTTCATCCCGGCACAGCATAATGCGAACTGCCTTGCACTCTTGCCCTGCAGTAACGCTGATCAGGCGGCGCTGGTCTTGACCCGGGTGGTCAATTGGGGCGGGTGTTCCAGCGTATTGTGAAGGGTGCATTTACTTGCGACGCGCTCTGCCGCGCTTTGCCTCGAGGGAGGGAGTTCGGGCCACTGGATCTCCATGTCGAAGCGGCCGATGCGGTAGGGGGCCTCCTCGTAATTCCAGTGCATGCGCAGGGACAGCTGTTCCGTCGGTGTATCGAGAAGCTCCGCGTAGCCGGCCAGGACTGAATAGGTGCACAGGCCCATGGCGGTGGCAAACATCTGCATGGCGCTGTAGTGCGCTTCGGGGTCCAGCTGTTCGATATTGAGACCGGGTTCGTCGAAGTGCCGGAGTTCGATGTCTTCACTGCGGTGCATGATGACGTTCATGTTGCCTCTCCTGGTTGCCGTGCCGGGGAACCGGCAGGCTGTTGACATTCGCTCAGGCGAGTGCGAGAGAAGGCAAAAAAGGGCGAAAAAGCGGAGTTTACATGCCAGTAAATAAGCATTTTGAGCCCTTTTTTAGCACCCTATAGCGCCGCCTGAGTAGATTTTCAACAGCCTGCTAGGGAACGACTTCCCAGCTGCCATCCGGATTCATGCAGGCGGTGCCATAGGCCTGTTCCGTTCTGCCACCGATGGTCACGGTCTGCTGGAATTCACGGCAGGGCCGTCCGGTGGTGGTGGTGCCTCGACGTGTCGTGGCAACCGATCCATAGGCATTGCCCTCCTCCCACATGATCACCTCTCCGACATTGGCCGTGGTGGCTCTCACCTGGGCCGCCTCGTGCAGGCGCTGCTGCTCTTCATTGAGGTTATCCAGTATTTTGAGGGTAATGGCGGTAAAGGCGAGCCATTGGAAGGCATCGTCGTCGCTGAAGTAGAAGCCGTAGCCGTGGTATGGCCTTCCATGCGGCCGCCTGACATGGGTGCCCCAAACGTAGCGGTCGCGGGGTACGATGATGGTGGTGCGTTCGCGGTAGCGGGGCGAGGAGGCTTGATGCCATTGCGGTTTACGAATGACGATGACCCGGTGTTGTTCTCTTTCCCTCTCCTGGTGCCGGTACTCCTTCCTCTCCTTGTCCGCTTCGCGGCCCCGTGGGCTATCGGCATAGCCCGGGGGGGCGAGGAGTGGAAGAGCGAGCAATAAAGGCAGGCGATCGCTCTCAGGGTGACGATGGCATGCATGGTGAACTCTCCGGGGCCGGTAGCCGTTACTCCACGGGCAAAGTATAGGGCACCTCTAAAAATCCGCTGAAAGCGCGCCGGCGGTGTTGGAAAGCCGTTCAACATGCTCATTTACTCCATGTAAACTGCGCTTTTTCGCGCCTTTCCGCCTTGCCGTCATCGCTCATCGCTTTAATCGAATTTATAGAGGCACCCTATCGATTCGTCTCGCTCAATGGACAGAGTACCCCGCAGGGAGGAGGGTAATGGGTCGACTATCAGTCGAGCAGTTCAGCCTCCAGGCTGATCGATACCCCGGTTAGGGCGCGCGATACGGGGCAGCCGTTTTTGGCCTGCTCTGCCAGCGCCTTGAAGCGCTCGGCATCGATGCCCGGCACCTGGCCTTTCGTGGTAAGACGGACTGTGGTGATGCTAAAGCCGTCCCCCTGCTTCTCGACGCTGACGGCCGCCTCGGTCTCGATGCGTGTGGGCGGATGCCCTGCCGCCTCCAGTACCCCCGACAGGGCCATGGAAAAGCAGCCGGCATGGGCGGCACCGATGAGTTCTTCCGGGTTGGTGCCCTTCTCTTCGCCAAAACGGGTTCCAAACGAGTAGGCGCCTTTAAAAGCGCCACTCTCCACGGCCATTTCGCCGCTTCCAGCCTTCAATGTCCCTTTCCAGACCGCATGAGCCTTGCGTGTTGGCATGAGTGCTTTCCTCTCGAGTGATGTGCAGTTACTTGCAGTAAGTGTCAGGCAAAATCGGTGGAATGCAATACCGCAGTGCAGGGGCCGTCAGGGTGCTGCTTGTGTGCGCGTGTTCACATTATCCCGCTTCGTGACAGGAATCACTCCCTATCCAGCCGCTGCGGCAGTATTGCGGCTCCATGAATAGTGAAATAATGCCGATCGATGGGATGGCTTATGCCGGGCGGCTGAATGACCGGCCGGAGGCGCGGTGATATTGGCCTGAACATGATGACGAGGACGTGATGGCGGATTTTGCAAAACTGGTGGCAAGGACCGGTATGGGGGGAGCCCTGAATGGAGCGGCTCAGTCGGCTCGCGGCGGGATAATGAGCAAGGCCCCGTTGTTGGCTTTGGCGGTGGCGTTGCTGCTGTCCGTTGGGGCCTTATGGCAGGCCATCGATGCCGCCGGGCGCCTGGCCGTGGCGGAACAGGAGCTGTCGCAGCTGAGGCAGAGAGTCGCAGTTAGCCCTTCACCGGCGGGTGATGAATCGTTGCGCGCGCAAGTTCATGAGCTTGGCGCGCGCGTCAGTGACCTTGCCGTGATTATCGAGGGACCCTTGAGTCATCTGCGCCAGAGCAATGAGACGTCGCTGGAGGCGCTGACGCAGCGCCTGGTAGCGCTGGAGCAGAAAGTGGCAACACGGTCAGAGACGGCTTCGTCAGCCACCGCCGCAGCGTCCCAGGGGGAAGTCAGTCTTGCCGCAGCGAGTTCATCGGCTGGCGGGTGGGTGATCAACCTGATTTCGCTGAGCAGCGAAAAGGATGCGCAGGAGCAGATGCTGCGGCTGCGCCAGGCCGGGGTGCGGGTGGAGATGCAGCAGGCAGAGCATAACGGTAAAAGCTGGTATCGCCTGCGGGTCCCCGGTTTCAGCAATTATGAAGGGGCCAGGGCCTATATCGAGACGGTCGAGAAACAGACCGGCGTGCAAAACGCCTGGGTCGCGAAGGAGTGAGCGGGCAGCCGCCGGGCTGCCCACGGCAACATTGGCTCAATCGACCCAGTTGACGGTGCAGTCCAGCTGACGCCACACCCGATGCATGCCGCTCAGACCCTCATCGAGCATGATGTGTAACGGGATGCCTTTGAGGGCCTTGTTACGATTTTTCAGCCAGAAACCGGGCATGTTGCGGTTGAGCGGGAAGACCATATGCAGCGACTCCTGGATGCCAAGCACATGCTCGGCATGGTCGAGCACGCTCTTGTCATCGGGAAAGGGTGTGGTGCCGTTGCGATAGCGACTGAGTTCCCGTGGCTTGGTGCCTTCCGGAAATCCGAGCATGCTCACCTGGTCTTCAGGGGCAACCCGCCATTCGTCGAGAATGCTCATCACGAGCATGGCAAGGTTGGTGCGATCAATGTCATTCAGTTGTGCAGTCAAGGGGCTATCCCCGCGTGTTGGCCCTGCCGCAAGCGGCAAGAGAGAAAGGCGTAATGCGCTGATGCATTATCATTGCAGATAGTATGGGGGTCAAAACATGGGAAAAAAACGTTTCTTTCTTTGTGGGTAATGCGCGATGACAGTGTTGATTAGCCATCTGGATCAAATGCAGGCGTTTGTGCGCGAGGAGCCGGCGGCGGCGGTCTATTTTGCCGGCGAGGGGTGCAATGTCTGTACCGTACTCTATCCCAAGGTGGAAGCCCTGTTGCAGCAGGAGTTCCCGCGCGTCGCGCTGGCCCGGGTGGAGTGCGGGACCCATTCGGAGATCTGTGCCCAGCACGGGGTATTCAGTATCCCAACGCTGTTGCTGTTTTTTGACGGCCATGAGTCGCAGCGCTATGTGCGCAATATCGGTCTCGGTGAGTTGAGGCAGGCGCTGGAGCGCCCCTATCAGTTACTGTTCGGTGCGGATGCCTGATCTTGCATTACGCCTTGACACGCTGTGTTGTCCGCTCAATGATAGGGCCATATTGATGCTGACCCCTGACTTCCATCTTATTCCCGTGATGCCGGTCGCCTTCTGGCGAGTAGCGGTCGTCGTGCGGTCGTGTGGGGTAAGGCAAGTGCAGTAAGTTCAGCAAAACACTCGTTTTATCCCACAAGCCGCAGACCGGAAAAGTCTGCGGCTTTTTTATTTTCAGGAGGAAAAAAATGTCTGTCCCTGCCGCCTACCTTGGGATTGTTCTGATCTGGGCGACTACGCCGCTGGCGATCAAATGGAGCGCGGGAGAGGGGGATTTTCTCCTCGGTGTAACCGCGCGCATGACCCTCGGTTATCTGGTGTGTCTGTTGCTGCTGTGGGTGCTGCGCATCGAGTTGCCATGGCATCGCCAGGCGCGCCGCGCCTATCTGGCGGCAGGTCTCGGCCTCTTTGGCAGCTTGATGTGCGTCTATTGGGGCGCGCAGTTCATTCCCTCCGGGCTGGTGTCGGTGTTGTTCGGTCTGTCGCCCATCATGATCGGGATCTTTGCCACCCTCTGGCTGGGTGAGCGGCGCTTCAGTTCGGGCAAACTGTTCGGCATCCTGCTGGCGATCGGCGGTTTGGCAGTCATTTTCATGCCCGGCGGCAATCTGGCGCAGCTTGCCCCGGAGGGAATATTCGCGGTGCTGATGGCGGTCACCTTGCAGGCGCTGAGTGCCGTATGGGTAAAACGCATCGGTGCGGAGCTGCACCCCATGAGTATCAATTCCGGGGCACTAAGCATTGCCGTGCCGCTGTATCTGCTGGTTTGGCTGGTGTTCGATGGGCGGCTGCCGCAGGAAATGAGCGAGCGGGCCCTGGGTGCGGTGCTCTACCTTGCCCTGGTTGGCACGGTGCTCGGGTTTAATCTCTACTTTTACGTGCTCAAACGGGTGTCGGCGACCGCGCTCAGTCTGGTGACGTTGGTTACCCCGGTACTGGCGTTACTGATAGGTAGCTGGCTGAACGGCGAGACGATCGTTCCGCGGGTATGGCTGGGTGCCGGCGCTATTTTGCTCGGCCTGGTCAGCTTCCAGTGGGGTGGTCTCGTGTTGCGCCGGGTGCGGCGAACCGTGTTGACCTTAGGGAGTTAGCCTGGAACGGACGCCCCTTGGCCGGCAAGGGGCGTTCGAGAGAAAGGCTGGTCGGCTTTTTTTTCAGTGGCTGCTGGGTCAGGGGGCGGTTGACTCGAATGTCAGGGCATCGAGCCATTCGCCGACAACCTCGACAAGCGCATCGTTATAGCCATTGAAGTAGTGTTCGGCCCCGGGGATTTCCCGCTGTGCCGATTGCGGATGGCCGGCCTGTTCGATCATCGCCTTGCGCTCCGGTGCCATGCGCAGCACCGCCGGATAGTCCTTGCTGCCATAGATGTCGAGCACGGGAACGCGCATCTTTGCCAGTGGGAACGGCTTGGCCATGGGCTGACGGTAGTCGGTGGCCCCCATGCCGATGCCAATGTAGGCATCGATGGCGCTGTCGCCCTTGTCGTCGATCCAGTTCATCCCCATGTGGGCCCCGCAGCTGTGGGCAATGAGCACAATACGCTGGACGCCCTGCTCCTTGAGGTAGGCAATAGCCGCTTCAATGCGCGGGTAGGCTTCGGGAAATAGCGGTACGTAATCGAAATATTTGGCCTCTTTCTCCAGCACGGGCAGCTGGATCGAGAGGGTATCCCAACCCCGTTCTGGGAGTGCAGTCCGCAGCGGTTGAACGACTGTCTCCCAGTCGGGGTGCATGCCTCGCCCGTGCAGAATCAGCGCGGCCCCCTTGACCTCTTCCGCCTCACTTCTCATGTGGACGGCAAGGAACTCATGGCCATCGGCCTCCAGGTACATGGGGTCGCCGTCGAAGATCGCATCGACAATCTGTTCGGCAATACGCTTTTCCCGCTCCAGGTCGGAGCCGGCCATGGCACTATTGAGACAGAACAGACAGATCAGGGTGGGTAATAGCAGGTTTCGGTTAAACATAGACTCCTCTCCGGGTTTTTTTCCAACTCTACCCGATGCTCATTGGAACGAAAAGAGGACCGTCGAGTAATGAGGTTATTCTGTGATCGAATCGCGACCGGGCGGTCGCTCAGGTTCGTCTCCCTGTGGGAGCGGTCGTCCCGGCCGCGATTCGTCTAACCTGGCCCGACCCTCCGTCGCGTACCGGGTTTCGGGTCGGTAGGAGCGGCGTCCCCGCCGCGACAGCGACCGATCGCGGCAAACCCGCACTCACCACTTTGCGCCTGGGTGTCTTTGCGGTGAGATCACATTGTTGAAGGGGGCGAGTAGTTACCAGAAGCCATCTTAAAATTGCTGCGCTTGTCGATACGGCGTTAAAAATGGACTCAAAATGCCCATTTACTCTATGTAAACTCCGCTTCTTCGTTCATTTTTGCCTTATCTCGCCTGCACTCGCTAATTTTGAGATGGCTTCTAACAAACAAAAAAGGGGCCTTGCGGCCCCTCTGTTTGGCGGTTAGCGGATTAGTTCATCGGCTGGGTAATGGTGAAGGCGCCGCGGATCATGCCGGGCTTGTAACCGCGGGCTTGATCCTCGGGGTAGAGCTCATCGAGCTTGGCGACAAGCTTGGCATCGATGTTTTCCCCATGGCACTTCAGGCAGGGGGCCTTGTCGAGCGGCGGCATGCCGATGGCCTTCATGAAGCGGAAGGCCTTGGCACCGTTCTGTTCCACCACCTCGAAGTGTGCCATCTCGGCAGGGCTTTCACCGGCGGCAGCACGCTCCTCGAATTTCTTCAGCACCATGGTTTCCCACTCGTCCGGGGCATTGCCGGGGTTACGCAGCTTGAGGCTGGTACGGCCGACCTTCCAGCCGGTTTTTTCGGACTGGGTCATGGCGATCGAGGGGGCGACCTGGTTGCAAACCTCAATGGCCTTAATCGGACCGCCGGCTTTCATCGCCTTGCCCAGTTCACCCTGCAGCTCGCCCATGAACTCCTGTACAACTTTTTTGCTGGCAGCGGCGCGTTGTTGCACATCGGATTCGGCCAGTGCCATCGACACAGGTACGGTACAGAGCAAAGCAAAGGTAACGATTCTCTTCATGGTTTTCCCTCCAGTGGTGTGGGTTGGTAATCAATTCCCCTCTCGTGGTGCAAGTTATATAGCGAGTGGCCCCGGGTTACAAGTGCACCGGACCTTTCTCAGGCCGGGGAACGTGTGCGGAGGCTCGGCCAAAAGCCCTGTTATTGCTACGTGATCCTGGTCACGCCTGTGCTTTGGTGTGGTTAGTAAATACGTCAATCGCTGCGGGGCGGAGCACGGCATGGGTATATTCCGGCTCTCGTTCCGGCTATCATTGTCCATAATTGAAAGAATTCCTGCATTACCTAAATACGAAATGAAGAGGGTGTTATATGAAATTCCGTGCTGTAGGGCTTTTTCTGCTGGGAGCGGTTTCGACAGCGGTGACGGCCGACAATCTCGATGTCAATCTGCGCGATGAGGCGATTCGCGCCATCTATACGATGGATATGCAATCCCGGGGCAAGGGCGGGGTAAGCACCGAGTTCGGACTGCTTTACAGCGAGGACCAGAAGAAGCTCGATGATACGCTCTATCACCTGGGGCTGAACGTTACCGGTGAGAACTGGAGCCAGTCAGGGACCTTTGCGATCACGCTTGGCGGCCGCGCCTATTTCTCCAGTTCGGATCAGGGTGATATGGCAGCGCTGGCTTTCGGCGGCGCGCTGCGTTTCTCCCCGGTGCATCGCGTCGGCGTGGGCGGCCATGTGTACTATGCCCCGGACATTACCTCGTTCATGGACATCAAGAGTTTCCGCGAGACCGGGGTGAGGGTGGATTACCAGATCCTGCCGCAGGCCTTTGTCTATCTCGGTTACCGTAACATCGAGGTGGACCTTGAGGACAATCTTGGCGGCCATAATTTTGAGCTGGATGACGACGCCCACATCGGTTTCAAGTTGCTGTTCTGATTCCCGTTAGGCAACACTTCCAGCCACAGCCCTGGCTGAAAACAAAAAAACCGGTATCACTGATACCGGTTTTTTTGTGGTTTTGATCGGCCAATATCAGGCGATAAGGGCGGCTTCCAGCTCGGCAAAGGTCTTGGCGACCTCGGTCGGATCAATGGTGATCCCGAGCTGTTTGCTGATCTGCTTGGTGGAGAAGATGCCGCGGACGATCTGCTTTTTCTCCTCGTTCAGGTCAATCACCAGGGCATGTTGTCGCCCGACGCGCTTCATCGTTTCGACGATGTCACCGACTTTGGCGTTCTCTACATCGACCATGTAGAGCACCTCCAGTTTGTCGGCGGGGGTCATAATGTCGCGGATGAAGATATCCTCGCGTTTGCCGCCGACCACCTGCAGGTACTTGACCGGGCGGTCGCCTTGCAGATCGGTGACAGTGATGATGCCGAGGATGGCGTTGGATTGGTCGGTTACCAGCAGCAGGCGCACACCACTGGCAATCATGCGCTGTTCCGCTGCCTCAAGTGTGGCGCAAGGCCCCATGGTGATAGCGGCGACCTTGGTGAAATCGGTCATGACGTCTTTTGCCGGGCTGTCGGCAGTGACGCGCTCGGGCAGACGTTGCGGCGGACGCTCATAGGTGCTTCCGCTAGAGAGACTGCTGTAAGGCAGTGGCTTGTAGATCTCAGACATCGGCACTCCTCCGTAGTTTTTTTGTGTACCTGAAGTTTATGAATAAAGCATGACAGGGATATTTGCAACGAAAGCGGAGCTAAAGATTTTGAGCTGTCCATTAACCGCTTCAATGACAGAAGCTGCTTATAAAGTGATTTAATGGCAAAGGCGGATGAGGGAAAAGGAGAGCAGGGGCAAAAAAAATGCCGGCTAGTTGCCGGCATTCGGGGCCAAACCGTTACGCCGGAGCGCAGAGGTTAGCTGGCCATGTCCTTGAGCTTCTTCAGCGGCAGGACCTTCACTACGGTGCGGGCGGGCTTGGCGGCCACGTCCATGGTCTCACCCGGCTTGAAGGGATTGGGGACATTCTTGCGTGCCTTCTGGGCCGGCTTGCGGATGGTCTTGATCTTCATCAGGCCAGGCACGGTGCAGGAGCCTGCGGCACCTTTCTTAATGTGTGCTTCGATGATCTCGCCCAGGGTGTCGAGCACGGCGGCGACATCTTTCTTGGCCAGACCGGTCTGATCGGCGATGGTGGCCATCATGGTGGTTTTGGTCATCGGCTCCTTGACGGACTTAACTTTCTTGGGGGCAGCGGCTGGAGCGGTCTTCTTCGCTACGGCTTTTTTGGCCGGGGCTTTTTTGGCAACGGCTTTTTTCGCGGCGGCTTTTTTCTTGGCAACCATCGGTTCTCTCCTCAGATGAAAAATCGGCAATGCATACGAAAAACGGCAAGCTAACGCCGAAGATTTTCTATTGCATGTAGAGAAAATACAAGTCAGTAAAGGAAGGAAAAGGGCTTTTTATGCAAATAATTCGCTATTTTTCCCTGAAATCGATCGGTTGAAGCTCCAGCGCAGCAATAAAACCCGCGTTCGAACTATCCGGTCGTGGTCAACCACGGTACCATTTGCGCCCAGTGAAAGTGATAGCATAAGTAGCAATTCATCGGTGTTTTTCGACCTGCCGGAGCAAGAGCGTTGATTAGGGAATTGCGGATTTCCACCCTGCGGCAAGGGCTGCATGAGATTACTGACGATGTCGCGGCGGTAGTAAAACAGGCGGGTGTCAGAGAGGGGTTGTGTACGGTTTTTGTGCAGCACACCTCGGCCAGTCTGCTTATCCAGGAAAATGCCGACCCGTCGGCCAGGGCGGACCTGGAGGCGTGGCTCAATCGCCTGGTGGCGGAGCGCGATCCGTTGTTTACGCATACCCAGGAAGGGCCCGACGACATGCCCTCGCACATCAAGAGCGTGCTGACAGCCACCTCGCTGGGCATCCCGGTGATCGACGGTCGGCTCGCGCTGGGAACCTGGCAGGGGATCTATTTGTGGGAGCATCGGCGCCAGCGCCATACGAGGCGGTTGGTCGTTCATGTGGGAAGCTGAGCCGGCTGCGGTAGCGGGAAACGACTATGTATGAAGTCATTGGGCAGACGGCGCTGTTGATCCTTTGCGGTGTGCTGTGGCGCCTGTTTCGTCCTCAGGGGCTCGATGCCGATACCCTGCGCACCAGCCTGACCACACTGGTCTATGTCCTGTTGTTGCCGGCACTGGTGCTGGTGGTGCTGTGGCGTGCCCCGCTGTCGCTCGATGCGTTGCGTGTGGCACTCCTCGCGATGTTGGGGATTGGCGTGGGCATGGGCAGCGCCTGGCTCTGGTTTCGGCGCAAGCGCCCGGCCGCCGCCGCATTGGGAGCCCTGTTGCTGGCCGCGGCCTTCCCCAATGCCACCTACATGGGACTTCCCGTTCTGGAGGCCTCGCTCGGTAGTTGGGCCCGAGCCGTGGCCATTCAGTACGATCTTTTTGCCTGTACTCCCCTGTTGCTCAGCGTCGGGGTGATGCTGGCGCAGCACTACGGCGGTGAGAGTCAACGGGCACATCCGCTGCACAACCTGGTGCGGGTGCCTCCGCTGTGGGCCGCGGTGATCGGGGTTGGGTTAAACCTGGGCGAAGTGCCGCTGCCCACGCTACTGGGTGGCGTGATGGATCTGCTGGCCGCGGGCGTCGTGCCCCTGATGCTGTTTTCCCTGGGGCTGGGATTGCGCTGGGGAAGCGGTTGGGGGCAGCATTTGTCGCTTGTCCTGCCGGTCGTTTTCATTCAGCTGCTGATTACGCCATTGCTGGTCTGGGGGGCGAGCGGTCTGGTTGAGCTGGAGGGCGGATTGCGTACCGCCGTGGTGCTCGAGGCGGCGATGCCCAGCATGGTATTGGGGATTGTGCTCTGCGACCGTTATCGCCTCGACAGCAGTCTCTACGCGATGGCCGTGACACTGAGTACGGCACTCAGTGCACTTACGCTGCCCATGTGGTTTGCCCTGCTGTCGGCGTGAGCGCAGAATGGCAAAAGGAAATATATCCAGTCTCAGGAATGTCATGGGGAGCGGTGGTGAAATGGTAACTGCTCGCCCCTTATGAGGATATTTTTACCGCAGAGGCGCGAAGACGCAGAGAAAATCCAAGGCTCAAGTCGGGAGACAGTGTAGGTACAGAGTGCTTGTACACACCTGTTGCGCTCACCTGGGGCAGAAAACTCTGCACCTTTGCGCCTCTGCGGTGAGATCATTTTTTTTGGGCGAGGAGTTACGTGAAATGAATAAACAAATCGTCTTAAGCCTCTTGTGGGGAGCTCTTATGGCCTTTGCCGGCCAGGCGATGGCCGAGACGCTCTATGTCCATGACCAACTTCGTCTGGGTGTGCGCGCCAACCCGGACCCGGCGGAATCTTCCATCGCTGTGGTGAGGACCGGAGATGCGCTTACGGTGCTTGGCCGCGAGGGGGATTTCATTCGGATCCGCACCGGGGAGGGTATCGAGGGTTGGGTTAGCCAGGGCTATGTGAGTGCCGAGCCCCCTGCCCGCCTGCAGCTGGAGCAGGTGCGAAGCGCGCTGGTGCAAAGTGAAGGGCAGCGTACCGAACTTCAGGATCGCCTCGCCGAGAGCACCTCGAGCCTGGAGGCGATGGAAAATCGCCTGGCGGCATTAAGCGCGGAGAATGTCGCGCTGCAGCAGCAACTCGACACCTACACCACTGCCGCTGAGCGGCTCAAACGCGAGTACGCCTGGGTTTATCAGAGTGCGGTCGTCATTGCGCTGATCGCGTGTGCATTTTTTCTTGGTGTCGGTTGGCACAAACGCCGCGTTCGCCAGCGTTTGGGCGGCATGGAAATCTGAGCGGCGGAATGTCCGCCGTCCAGGCCGTTCAGGTTCACTCGTTGCCGAATCGTTTGGCGCCATAACCACCGCTGGAGGCGATGTGGCCTCGGTAGAGTTCGTTGAGGTTCTCCACCACCGATGCCTTCACGGCAGGTCTTGCCAGCAGGGCATCGGACCAGGCCTGCATCTTTGGCATGTCCTTCAGCATTCCCATGGGTGACCACTGTTCGAGGAACGCCAGACGCATGAAGAGAGGCGCATAAGCGGCATCGATGAGTGAAAACGCCTCGCCATTGAAGTAGGGGCCGACCAGCTGCTCATTAACCAGTGCCAACTTATCGCGCAACTCCTTTTCGGCGTTTTCGCACGCGACCTGCTCCTGCGCCATGACCATATTGAACTGGCAGAAGAACAAGGTGGAGGCAAACTCGATCCAGGACCGGTTGTGCGCCTTGCGCAACGGGTCCTGGGGGTGCAGTGAGGGCGGATTGACCTCATCCAGATACTCCATGATGACCGCCGACTCGAAAACCACCGCATCGCCCACGCGCAGGACCGGCACCTTGCCCAGCGGGGAGATGGTCTTGAACCAGTCGGGCGGATTTTTCAAATCGATGTAGGTAATGTCGTAGTCGACCCCTTTTTCCTGCAACACGATGACTGAGCGCTGCACGAAGGGGCAGAGCTTGAAGCTGATGAGTTCCGGTTTCATGGGCGCTCCCTGTTGTTATTGGGAAAGTACCAAGGCTAAAGGTTCAAGGTTCAAGGTTCAAGGCGTAGGAGCGGCGTCCCGCCGCGAAAACCGGGTTCAAGGTTCAAGGAAAGGAAAAGAATTGCGGGCTTCGGGTAGGCCGGACTTCAGTCCGACAGAGTGGAGGCTATGTTGTGTCGGGCTATGCCTACAGCCTCTCGAGCGCGATTAACCCAAGGAACCTCCGTTCTATCGCGGCGGGACGCCGCTCCTACAATCCCCGGATATCTTTGAAGAACCCACAAGACCAAGTCCCATGGCATCAAGGTTCAAGGGCGTAGGAGCGGCGTCTCGCCGCGAAAAAAGGGTTCAATGTTCATGGAAAGGAAAAGGATTGCGGGCCTTCGGGTAGGTCGGACTTCAGTCCGACAGAGCGGAGGCTATGTTGTGTCGGGCTATGCCTACAGCCTCTCGAGCGCGATTAACCCAAGGAACCTCCGTTCTATCGCAGCGGGACGCTGCTCCTACGTCCTACGTGTTCAAGGCACTTGTCGGTCGGGCTTTCTGTGGGAGCGACCGTCTCGGTCGCGATTGGCCTGATGCAGCTCCGTTCGTTCACTGGGCTTATTGTATGTGAATAAGCTGCAAACTCCGTTCACCCCGGCGGCCAACTGAAGGCCCTTCCGGCGAGCAGGTGCAGGTGCACATGAAATACGGTCTGTCCTGCGTCGCGGTTGCAGTTCATGACGAGACGATAGCCGTGTTCGGCGATGCGTAATTCCTTTGCCAGTTTCGCGGCGGTGACCGACAGTTTGCCGATCAATGCGGCATCCGGTTCGGTGAATTCGTTGGCTGTGGCGAGGTGCTTGCGGGGAATAATCAGCAGGTGAGTCGGTGCAACCGGATGAATATCGCGAAAGGCGATGACCTCTTCGTCCTGGTAATAGATGTCGGCCGGCAGTTCACCGGCGGCGATTTTACAGAACAG
>JAWOIT010000104.1:0-24933 GCA_046484535.1 Pseudomonadota bacterium
ATGAGCTCCGGCACCAGGATCGTCCCGGGGCTGAGCAGGCCATCACTGGTATCGCCCTCCAGGAGCCGGCCTTCCAGAAGCGGTGCGGTGGCCTGCTCCTTGTCCGGATAGACCGCATTGAGGCGGATGTTGGTGGTTTCGGTGAAGTTGCTGAACATGGCGCCGAACTTGATCCGCGGCGACCAGGCCTCGACCGCGTCGATCTCACTTAGCGCCTGTTCGGTCTTCTGCACCATCGCCGGATTCATCATCAGGTTGAGCGGCAGGTTATCCAGCGAGGCGACGTAGCCCTTTTTGTGGACCTGCAGGTGGCCGAGCATCGAGTCGGTGATCTGCCCGACCATCAGCTGCTTGAACGAACCGGCCAGGGAGAGGAACAGCAATACCGCCATGATACCCAGCGTGATCAGCAGGGTGGTCAGCAGGGTGCGGCGCCGGTAACGGAGCAGGTTGCGCGAGGCGATGTGCAACAGTTTAAGCATGGTTCACCTCCTCGCAGCGAAGGTGGCCGTCTTCCAGGGTGTAGATCACCTCCGCTTCGTTCATGATCTTCGGGTCGTGGGTGGAGAAGACAAAGGCGGTGCCGAACTCATCGCGCATCGACTTCATCAGCTCGATGATGCGGTAGGCGGTGTCGTGGTCCAGGTTGGCGGTGGGCTCATCGGCCAGCACCAGCTTGGCGTTGGTCACCAGGGCGCGGGCCACGGCGATGCGCTGTTTCTGCCCGCCGGATAACTGGTCCGGCCGCTTGTTGGCCATTTCGGCCATACCCACCGCCTCCAGTACCTTCTCCACCCGCTGCCGACGTTCGGCCGGCGGCCGGTTCTGCACCATCAACAGCGGATATTCGATGTTTTCATAGGCGCTCAGTACCGGCACCAGATTGAAGTCCTGGAAGACAAAACCGATGTGCTCACCGCGAAAGGCGGCCGCCGCCTTGCGATCGAGGGTGGTGACATCGGTATCGAGCACCGTGAGGGTGCCGCCGGTGGGGTGGTCGAGACAGCCGATCATATTCAGCAACGTGCTTTTGCCGCTGCCCGAGGGGCCGACAAACGAAACAAACGAGGCGGGGTTGATACTGAAGTCGGCGCTCTTGATCGCCTCGACGCTGACCTCGCCGGTGCGGTAGGACTTTCTTAACGCCTTTGCCTGGACAAGACTCATGTGCTGCTGACTCCGGTTGGGGAACTGCTGAACATTAGCCATTGCGTGAAATTTATCAAGCATTAAGTGATGGCAGGCTTTGCCTGCTTTAGTTGCTGTAGCCTTTTTTGTATATTTGGCTCCTGTGCGCGGTTATAAACCTGGTGCGGTTACGGTTTATGGCGGCTTTTGTCTAACCCTCTCTTGAGGTATTTTCTATGGTCAAGTATATGCGCTCGATCCGCCGGCTGCTGTTGCCCTTAATATTGTTGCTTAGTGTTCCGCTTCAAGCGGCGGAACCGGATTTGACCCAAATGCAACAGCAGGCAGAGCAGGGTGATGCCTGGGCGCAGTTAAACCTGGGTGCCGCCTATGATAACGGTCTGGGTGTGGAGCAAAATGTTGAGCAGGCGCGCCACTGGTATCAAAAAGCGGCCGAGCAGGGGCTCGCCGAGGCCCAGTTCAATCTGGCGCACCTGCTGGTGACCGAGGAGGAGCAAAGCGCCCTTGCCGCCGAATGGATGCTAAAGGCGGCAAAACAGGGGATGGCCGATGCCCAGTACCTTATGGGGGTGACCTATGCCGAGGGGATCGGGGTTGAGGAGAACGAAGAGAAGGCGATCGCCTGGTTGCAGAAGGCCATTGCGCAGGGCCATGAGGATGCCGCCACCTTTCTCAAGCAGAGCTACCATCTCGAATAGTCCTCCCTATTCTGCCCGGATGCAGGCGGTGAATGCGCTACGGAGAAGGAAAAAGAGCGAAATTCCGTGTTTATCAGAGGATAAACCGTTATACTTGCGGGCTCTTTACATCCTGCACCATTGGAAGCACCCCCTGTGATTGAAAATCTCCGTAATATCGCCATCATCGCCCACGTCGACCATGGCAAGACCACCCTCGTCGATCAGCTGCTGAAACAGTCCGACACCCTGGATGAGCGCACCCAACTCGAAGAGCGCGCCATGGACTCCAACGACCAGGAGCGCGAGCGCGGTATTACCATCCTCGCCAAACCTACCGCGATCCGCTGGGGCGACTACCGTATCAACATCGTCGACACCCCCGGACACGCCGACTTCGGCGGCGAGGTGGAGCGGGTGCTCTCCATGGTCGACTCGGTACTGCTGCTGGTCGATGCGGTCGAGGGACCGATGCCGCAGACCCGTTTTGTGACGGAGAAGGCGTTGGCCCGCGGCCTCAAGCCCATCGTGGTGGTCAACAAGATCGACCGCCCGGCCTCACGTCCCGATTGGGCGCTGGATCAGACCTTCGACCTTTTCGACCGCCTTGGCGCCACCGATGAGCAGCTCGATTTTCCGGTGGTCTACGCCTCCGGCCTGAGCGGCTTTGCCGGTCTCGAACCGGATGTGCGCGAGGGCGACATGAAGCCGCTGCTGCAGGCGATCGTTGATCACGTCCATCCGCCACAGGTGGAGCCGGAGGACGCCTTCCAGCTGCAGGTCTCACAGCTCGATTACAACAGTTATGTCGGGGTGATCGGTATCGGTCGCATCAGCCGTGGCCGGGTCAAGACCAACACCGCAGTGACCGTGGTCGATAAGAACGGCGAGCGCCGTAATGGCCGTATCCTGCAACTTTTCGGCTTTCTCGGCCTGGAGCGCGTTGAAGTCGACGAGGCTCAGGCCGGCGATATCGTCTGCTTCACCGGCCTGGACCCGCTGAATATCTCCGACACCCTGTGTGATCCCAATGCCGTCGAGGCGCTGGCGCCGCTGTCGGTCGATGAGCCGACTGTGAGCATGACCTTCCAGGTCAACAACTCCCCCTTCGCCGGCAAGGACGGCAAGTTCGTCACCTCCCGCCAAATCAAGGAACGGCTGGAGCAGGAGCTGGTGCACAATGTGGCGCTGCGGGTGGAGCAGGGTTCCGATCCGGACAAGTTCCGCGTATCCGGTCGCGGGGAGCTGCACCTCTCGGTGCTCATCGAGACCATGCGCCGCGAAGGTTTCGAATTGGGCGTCTCCCGTCCCGAGGTCATCATTCGCGAGGTCGATGGCGAACCGCAGGAGCCCTACGAGCAGGTCACCGTGGATGTCGAAGAGCAGCACCAGGGCGCGGTGATGGAGCGCCTGGGTAACCGTGGCGGTGAGCTGAAAAACATGGAGCCGGACGGACAGGGCCGGGTGCGCCTTGATTACATCATGCCGGCGCGGGGCCTCATCGGTTTCCGCACCGAGTTTCTCACCGCCACCCAGGGCTCGGGTCTTATCTACAGCGTGTTCGACCACTACGGCCCGTTCAAGAAGGGCGACTACGGCAGGCGTAAAAACGGCGTGATGATCGCCAACGCACCGGGCAAGGCGCTCACCAACGCCCTGTTCAACCTGCAGGAGCGCGGCCGTATGTTTATCGGCCACGGTGAGGAGGTCTACGAGGGGATGATCATCGGCCTGCATTCGCGCGACAACGACCTGGTGGTGAATGCCCTCAAGGGCAAACAGCTGACCAACGTGCGTGCCTCCGGCACCGACGAGGCGCAGGTGCTGACCCCGCCGGTGACCCATACCTTGGAGCAGGCGCTGGAGTTCATCGATGACGATGAGCTGGTGGAGGTCACTCCCAACCATATCCGCCTGCGCAAGAAGTTGCTGGTCGAGCATGAGCGCAAGAAGGCGGCGCGCAGCAAGGATTAAAGGGGGATAGCTCCTGCGATGAAAACCGGCCTCTGGCTGGCCTAATACTGGTCAGTTAAGGAAAACCATAGCTCGTAGGAGCGGCTTCCAGCCGCGATTTTATAGTAAGTCGCGGCTGGAAGCCGCTCCTACATGTTAAATTAACGCTTAACTGATCGACATTAGCCCTCTGGCCGGTTTTCTATGTAACTCCATTGGGTTAGGCGCGTTTGTTACCGCGTAATGACTCACGCCATAAAAAACGAACCGCAGAGGCGCAAAGGCGCAGAGGCGCAAAGGCTCACACCCCCTTTGAGGCAACCCGGCTGCGGGGATCAACGGTATCCAATAGTGGCCTAGGTTTTTTTGGCGGGAGCCGGCCAGGTTGATTCATCTTATGCGCTTTTGAGTTATGGTTAAGGAGAATCACAGCATCGGGAGGATGAGATGATCGGCAAAAAGAATGTGGTATTTGGTTTTATTTACCTGGTTTTCACCGCGGCGCTTGGTCCGTATATGTTGAGCACCCTTTACGGAGACTTTACCGCGGCAAGCGCTGAGAAACAGCAGCAGATGGCGCAGTTGGCCCAGGCGCGGACCGATGGCTTTGAGCTTGAACTCGAGCCGCTCGAAAGCGAGGAGATCGCCAGGATGAACACCGATGGGCTGTTGTCGATGAATAAGGCCGACAACGCCCGTATGCCCATCGACACCATCAAGGGCGGCCCCCACGCCCACGGCAACCTGGAGGCGCTGCTTAACGTCGTAGCGGGTATTGTCCTTGGCTTCATTGCCGTCGCGGCCTGGTTTAAACAGCTGATCAGCTGGGTCTTTATTCTGGGCGCGCTGTTGCACTCGGGGCTGCTCTATCTTCGAGCCTTTAACATCGAGTGGGCGGGCAGCCTGTTGAATACCGGAATCGGGCCGATACTGGTTTTGCTCGGTTTTCTGTTAATTGGCGTTGCCGCAGCCATCGGCTGGCGGGGCAGGCCCGTCGAAGACTGAGTGCCGGATTACGGTTCCTGTCGCAGAGGCTGTTTGCAGGCGCAGGCGGTCCACATCCCGTCGCCTCTGTCGAACAGGGGCCGGCCCCATGCCCTCTCTTTCTAAGGCGTGGAGGCCGGATTGAACGCTATCCGTCCGCGGATTGTCCAATATGTGATGTTCGTGCTGAACAAAACATCGGTATACGGTCTAGAATTGTCGGTAGATTTCCATCTTTTGCGGAGAAACCCAGAATGAAAAAACTATTACTTCTGCCACTGGTCGCTACGCTCACCTTGAGCGGTTGCGCCTCCACCGGGGACAGCGGTACCGAAGGCCAAACCAGCAGCACCGCCACCGGCGCCGTTCTCGGGGGGATAATCGGCGGTATCATCGGCCACAACATGGGTGATGGTTCCAAAACTCAGACCGCCGTCGGCGTTCTTGGCGGCGCGGCCGTCGGCGGCGCCATCGGCAACGCCATGGACAAAAAAGAGGAGCAGATTCGCGAGATCGCCTCTGAGCGGGAAGCCGAGGCGATGGAGGTGGAGCGTCTGCGTGAGGATCTGTTGCGGGTGAGCGTCTCCTCCGAGGCTTCATTCGATTTCGACCGTGCCGAGATCAAGCCGGAGTTCAAACCCACCCTGAACAAGGTGGCGCAGGTCCTGCGTGATGACCCGAATCTGCGCATCACCATCATCGGCTTTACCGACAGCATCGGTAGCGAGGCGTATAACAAGCGCTTGTCCGAGCGACGTGCCAATGCCACCGCCGACTACCTGATCGGCCAGGGTGTTGCCGCAAGCCAGATCGCCACCGAGGGGCTGGGCGAGGCGGAGCCGCGGGCCGGCAATGACACCGCAGAGGGCCGCGCGCAGAACCGTCGCGTGGAGATCTACCTGCTCCAGACCTGAACTGACAAGTTGACGGAAAAAGGTCGTGCCTCACCCTTCCGGGTGGCACGGCCTTTTTCTTTTTGTGGCTGTACGCTTCCGCTGGGGCTTGGCCTAGTGCAGCCCGGCGCACTAAGATGTGTCGAAACAAGCCAAAAAGAGCCAATCCATGCTTAGCCTTTATGCCGAAATCCATCCTTATGTCAGCCATACGGTTGCCGTCGATCCGCCGCACAAGCTACATGTGGAGGAGTGCGGCAACCCCAATGGTATCCCGGTGCTGTTTGTTCACGGCGGCCCCGGAGCAGGCTGTGAGGATTACCACCGGCGCTTCTTTGATCCGGATCGCTATCGCATCATTCTGTTTGACCAGCGAGGCTGCGGCCGCTCGGCCCCGCATGCCGAATTGCAAGGTAATACCACCCGGGCGCTGGTCGGCGATATGGAAACGATCCGCGAGCACCTGGGGATCGACAAGTGGCTGCTGTTCGGTGGCTCCTGGGGCTCGACCCTGAGTCTGGTCTATGCGCAGACCCACCCGGAACGGGTGAGCGGTATGATCCTGCGCGGTATTTTTCTCTGTCGGTCCCAGGAGATCCAGTGGTTCTATCAGCACGGCGCCGGACGCCTGTTTCCCGATTTTTGGGAGGACTACCTGGCGCCGATCCCGGAGGCGGAGCGCAACGACATGGTGAGTGCTTACTATCGTCGTCTTACCTGCGACAATGAGATGGAGCGCATGGCGGCGGCCAAGGCCTGGTCCCTGTGGGAAGGACGTACCTCGACCCTGATGCCCAGCGAGGCGGTGGTGGACCACTTTGCCAACCCCTATACCGCGCTCTCCCTGGCACGCATCGAGTGCCACTACTTCATGCACGATACCTTCCTCGAGCCGAACCAGATCCTGCGCGATGCGGATCGACTCAAAGGGATCCCCGGGGTCATCGTACACGGCCGCTACGACGTGGTCTGTCCGCTGGATAACGCCTGGCAGCTACACCAACGATGGCCCGATGCCGAACTGAAGATCATCCCGGATGCGGGCCATTCGGCTTCTGAGCCGGGCACGGTGGATGCGCTGGTCCAGGCCACCATCGATTTTGCCGAGCGGCTTTCATGATCGGGCTGCTGCAACGTGTTTCGGAGGCCGGTGTGACCGTCGATGACGAGCGGATCGCTGTCATCGAACAGGGACTGCTGGTGCTGGTCGGGGTGGAGAAGGGGGACAGCGAAGCGGAGGCGGACCGGCTGTTGCAGCGGCTTTTGCGTTACCGGGTGTTTCCGGACAAGGAGGGTAAGATGAACCTCTCCCTGGTCGATATTGGGGGAGGCCTGCTGCTGGTGCCGCAGTTCACCCTGCCTGCCGACACCCGTAAGGGAAACCGACCGAGCTTCACTCCCGCCGCGTCGCCGCAGGAAGGTGAGCGACTGTTTACTTACCTGTTGCAGCACGCACAGGCGGTACATGAACCGGTAGCGGCAGGGTGTTTTGGCGCGGACATGCAGGTGGCGCTGGTTAATGACGGACCGGTGACTTTCTGGTTGCAGGTGGCGCCGAAAGCGGATTGAGGGAGCCCTGCATCGGCACTTTCGCAGGGGCCTCCGGGGGGTACGGTTGTTTGTCGCGTGGACGACTAGTCGGTGGCGACCTTGTACGGCCCGGACTCCTGTGCAAAGTCGGCGGTGAATTCCGCCTCGCGTACCGCATCATCTTGGGAGTCCGGGGCCGGTTGGGGCGGGAGTAGCTTCTGTAGAAAGTGGGCGGAGAACTCTGCGCGACTGGTGATTCCCGCTTTGCGGTATACCGAGACCGCGTGCTGACGCACCGTCCCTTCACTGCGGTGGCACATTTGTGCAATCTCCCGGTGACTCAGACCCTTCAGGATATAGAGGGCGGTCTTTTTTTCCGCTTCGGTCAGCCTCCACTGGTTGAAGGACTGCTCAATACTTTTGCCGAGGCCGTAGAGATACTCCTGCAGGTGTTGTTGCGCGTGGTGTGCCTTCATCGTAGCGATGCGCCAGCGGCGTAGCATATAGAATGCCGGTACCAGACTGAAAACGACGATCCCAAGTTCTACCACGACGTGCAGAATGGACATATGCGCGTGAAGGTCCATGAAAATATCTGCTATGCCGAGTGTGGCAACACCGAAAAGCATGGCCGTCAACCAGGCATAAACCGTAGAACTTTTTACATTCATTCAGACAGCTCCTCCCTTCTGTACCCCGCGCCTCAAAATGCGCATTTTGTTTGGATTCTACCACAATCACTGAAAATCTGCGCAAAGTCAAAATGTTATGTGTATCAAATCGCTTCCTCACAAGTGTAAGGGGTGTCTAGAACATAGGAGAGTTTTTCCCTATTTGAGTCAAAACATCACATTTGTCATCTAGGGCGGTGACCAGTTGTTGTTTAGTGTCGTGAAATGACTGTGATCCTGGTCACGGTTTGTAGAATACCTATCATTCAGGGGGAAGAATTATGCGATTTATACACAAGGCTATGGGCCTGATATTAGGGGTGACCGTGCTTTCGACGGTCTTTGTCTCGGTGGCGCAGGCTGTGCCATCGTTCGCACGGCAGACCGGGATGGCCTGTGTCAGCTGCCATGCCAACAACTTTCCGGCACTCAACGCCTTCGGTCGCAGTTTTCGCGCACAGGGCTATACCATGCGCGGTGCTGCGGACCTCATCGAAGGGGATGGAATGTCGCTGCCAGCGGAACTCAAGGTGAGCCTAATCACCAAACTGCGCTATCAGGTCGACGGTTCGGTAGATGGCAACCGCGGCGAAGTGCAGTGGCCGGATGAGGCCGCGTTGCTGATTGGCGGTCGCGCCTCCGAGAACATCGGTTTCCTGCTGGAGGCCGGGATGGGCCCCCAGGAGGGGGAAGGGGCCTTCCATTTACAGGACACCAATGGCGACGGCGTCATTGATGAAAACGATGAGCAGGAGGTCGGTAGCGATGTGACCGGTAACTTCCTCTCTTTCAAGACGCACTTCAACGCGACCGACAACATTGCCGCAGTACTGTTCGGCACCGATGGCCTCGGTGTGGGATACGGTATGGAGTTGATGAACACCGGTCTGCAGCGTTCGCAGCGGCCGATCGAAAATCGTGCGGGTTATTCCGCCGGGCAGCGCCTGGGTACCGCCTCGGGTGAGGCTACCGGTCTGGCGCTGGTCTACCACAGTAACAATCTGATGGTGAACTACTCCCACTGGGCGCCCACCTGGAGCAATGTGAACGCCAATGTCCTCGGGGGACTGGGGCATTATCTGCGGGTCAACTACTTCATGAACGTCAGCGGTTGGGACATGGGCTTCGGTGCCAACATCATGGACGGCACGATAGAGGTAGGCGCCAATGACCCGGCGGAAGAGATCAATGTCGCCAGTAGCGGGGTGGATTTCCAGGCATTGGGTGAGATCGCCTCCATGCCGGCCGAATTGTACATGAGCTACGGCATGGCTCCCAAGGGGAGCGAAACGGCGCCCGAGACCTACAATAACAGCACCACCGATGACGCTACTGCGTATGGGATGCTCGGTAAGCTTGGCGTGATACCCAACACCAGTGTCTATCTGGGTTACGGCTCTACTGATTACGGTTCAGAGACAATCAGCGATGCGACCATCGGTGTGCAATATATGCTGGCCCAAAATGCCAAGCTGGAGCTCTATCACGTGAGTAGCGACAGTGATGATGATGCGGACGATTATACGATGTTGATGCTGTTTGCCGGCTTCTAGCGGGATGGGGGGCTACGCTGAGTGCGACCCCTCCTCTCAATGAATAGTAAGGAGAATATTATGAAATCGATCAAATACTATATGTCGCCGATGCTGCTGGCTGCCCTGTTGCTCAGCGGTAACGCCGCTGCCTCGGATGCCTTTGAGGGCTATAAGCTCTATAAGAGTTACTGCATGGTCTGCCACGGTGTCGAAGGTCAGGGTGACGGTCCGCTTGCCAGTAAACTGGGCGGTAGTAGTCCGGCGGACCTGACCAATGCAGCGCATGTGGGCAAGCGTAGCGACAAGGAGTTGTTCCAGATCATCCAGGGCACTGCGGACCATGCCGAGATCGACGGCAAGATGCCCCGCTGGGGTTTGGCGATCTCCGGACCGCAGATCAAGTCGCTGGTCGCGTATATCCGATTCCTGCATGAGAGCAACCACAATGTCCTGGGTGACCCTGAACTGGGTAAACAGATCTACCTCAAGTCCTGTGCCGCCTGTCATGGGCCGAGCGGCAAGGGCGACGGTGTGATGACCAATGTGCTGGACATGCAGCCTGCGGACCACACCAAGTCAGGAAGCATGGGGGCGGTAAGTAATGAGCGCCTGTTGGAGGTTGTGCGAAACGGCGGCAATGGCTATATGCCGGCCTGGAAAGGGATACTGAGCGATGAGGAGATCACCGCAGTGGTAGGCTATATCCGCCTGCTTTCATACTGATAGGGGGAGCGTCTAGCTGAAGCGGGCCTTTCGGTCCGCTTTTTTTTGCCATGTCCCGGCATGGCCCTGCGGTGTAGTGTAAATGGCACGTCTGACAGGTGTGCACAGCGGTTGCTTAAAGTGCATCCAGTATCGCACGACGCTTCTGCCGGTACTCCTGTTCGGTGAGGAGGCCCTCCTCATGCAGGCTCTTTAGCTCAAGCAGACGCTCTCGATTGTCCATCGCCGGTGCAGGTGATTTGTCTGCCGGCGTGCTGTGGCTGTTGCACTGAAGTTGTGCCGTCAGGCCCTGCTCCAGAATTCGGTTGCTGACATTGGTGTTGTAGGGTAGACAGTCAGGGTGGCGCAGTGTGACGGCGCCGTACAGATCCTGCAGTGATTCGGGGTATTGGTGCGGAAAGACCTGACGGCGCATGACATCTGTAGGGGTGACCCCTATCGCCTCGCCCATCACATAAACCGTCGCCTGCGGTGGTACTGAATCGACACTGAAACGGGTGGTGTCGGGAGTCAGTAGTCGTTCGCCGCTGCAGCTTGAGATGAGAAGCGCGGTGATGACGGGAAAGAGCGGTTGTCGTTTCATTAATTGATCGGCCGTTGCGGTGTGAAACAAACATATAATACCAGAATGAGCCGGTGTCGGTGATAGGTAATGTATGATGTGTGCCGTGTCTTCGCCGCACCACGGAAAAGCTCCAGGGCTTTCGGGCTGGACCTGGCCCGGGCATAGTGATAATTTCTCTTTGCGCTATCAAACAGGATTCAGATTATGCAATTTTCTGTCAGTGACGAAGAGATCAACAGGGCCAAATGGCCACACGATCTGTTTCTGATTAACCTGATCTTTAACCATATCCTGATGTTCGCCGCTTTTCTCTCGGCAAGTTCGCTGTGGGAATGGGTGATCATGGTGCCCATCGCTTCGCTCCTGATCCTCCTCTATACCATGTGGCGGGCGCGCAAGTCACTCAGGGTGGATAGCTGGTATGTGAAGTGCCACTGGCAGATATGCTATAAACGCAGCAAGATGTTTATCGGCATGATTCTGTTAATGTTGAGCGCTATCGCCACCGTACTACTTATTTCCGGTGGTGATCCGGGACCCCAGCAGATCGCCCTGGCCGGTGCCGCGGTGCTTCCCACCATGGTGATGGTTCTGGTGCTGATTATCCTGGAGACCGAATCGCTGGACGATGCCCGCAAGGGGCGCGTGCCGGACAATGTGGTGGAACGCTTCCCTGAAGGCAGCTATACCCCGGTTGAGCAGTGAACGAATCGCTATTCCCCTGATTTACATGGCCGGCAAGTCGCCGGTCTTTTCATTTTAGGAGCACCGAATGGGCAGACATATCTTTCTTAGTGTATTGGGCTTCAGTGTGCTTGCCGTGATCATCGGCGTATTTGTCATGCCGGGAAAGACGCCCAGAGCGGTGCATCTTCCCTGGCAGATCACGGTGACGGAGGAAGGGAACCTGCGCGTGTTGGGGGTTGAGTTGGGACGTACGACACTCGGCGGGGCGGAGCTTGCCTTTGGCGAACCGGCGGAGGTCAGCCTCTTCTCGGAGGAGGGGGAGCGTATGGTGGAAGCCTATTTCGATCAGGTGGACATCAGTGGTCTGCGGGCAAAAATCGTTGTGGTGATACCGCTCTCTGATGAGGTAGTGGAGGCGATGTATGAGCGGGGTGTACGGGTTGCGAATATGGGGGGAGGTCGCCGAAAAGTGACCCTGGCCGATGCCGATCTTGCGCAACTCAAGCAGATGCCGATAGGTAGCATGACCTATATCCCCAGAGCCAACCTCGATGCCGAGCTAGTGAGCAGACGTTTCGGTGAACCGGCAGAGCGGATCGGTGAACCGGAGGGAAAGACAGTGCACTGGCTCTACCCCGAGAAGGGGCTTGATATTGCCCTGAACCCGGAGGAAACAGAGGTGCTTCAGTATGTGCGCCCTGAGGAATTCGCGCGCATCTCCGCGCCACTCAAAGCGCTGGCCAAAGAAGGGCAGGACGATAGCGGCGAACTCACCGAGGAGTAGGGGCTTGTCGGTGGGATAAGTCCGAAAAGGGCGCTTTACTCAGTCATTATCGCTGTCGGGAAAATTCTTCCCGACCCTGACTTGCCTCCCGCCTTTTTGTGGCAGCTTCTCTTCATCCTCATCAAGCAGGATACGCTGTCCGTCACCCTCAAGATCATCGTATTGTCCTCTTTTAACGGCCCAAATCAGGATTCCGATGAATATCAGGCCGAGGACAATCATTCCGGGAATAAGTGAATAGATGACATCCATGGGAAAGCTCGTGTTGTGTGGAATCGGTGATTATGTTGAGATATGACCGATATCGGCGATTTTGGTTCAGAATATCAGGTTAAAGGTAAAAGGTTAAAGGCTTAATCACAAAGTCTCCTTGAAGGAGAGAAACAAAATCCAGGATAAACCAGCCTTTTAACTTTTAATGTAACTACTCGCCCCTTTCCAGAAACCTTTACTCCGCAGATGCGCAAATTTTTCTTGTTCTTCCCCTCAGGGGAGGGTGATGACCCTCGTTGTAGGTCGGGTTAGCCGATTGCGGCGTAACTCGACAAGAGGGGTGTCAGATTACAGCTGCGCCTAATCCGAACTCTATTATGCCGTGCACACACCGGGAAACATTGCCCTGCATCCCGCATACACCGGGCATACAAAAGCCACCCTGCGTGCTATAAATCTTTTCCCTTTGTGCCTTTGCGTCTGAACAATGTGCCCCCTGCATTCTCTACCGCCGCTATCCATGGCGGGCGTCTGCGGTGAGATCGCTTTATTCAGCTGGGCGAGTAGTTACCTTTCACCTTTAAACAGCGTGCGAATGCGCGCCGCATTGCCGATTACAAGCAGCGAGCTGATGGGCATGGAGATGGCGGCCACCAGGGGGGTGATGAAGGCCATCATCGCCAGCGGCACCATGATGATGTTGTAGGTAAAGGAGATGCCGATATTCTGACGAATGGTTCGCAGCGTACGACGTGACAGCGCCGCGGCCAGGCGCACCTTCTCCAGCTCATCGCTCATCAAGACGATATCGGCGCTCTCCACCGAGACCTCGGTACCGGAGCCGATGGCGATACCCACATCAGCGCGGATCAGTGCCGGGGCATCGTTGACACCGTCTCCCACCATGGCCACTTTTTCACCCTGTTCCTGAAGCTCCAGGATAACCCGGTCCTTGTCCTGCGGCAGCACCTCGGCGATAACATCCATTCCGCCAAGTTGCGCGGCAACCGCTTCGGCAACGCGTTTTCGATCCCCGCTCAAAAGAGTCATACGGATGCCGTCACGGCGCAGGTTCTGCACCAGTGCCGCGGCGTCCGGGCGCAGGACATCGGCAATTGCCAGCAGACCCGCATAGCGTCCATCCATGGCCACGTGAACACAGCTGTAGGCCTGTTCTTCAAGTTCTGTGGTGCGTGCACTCAATGCCGGGTCGAGTTCGATGCCATTCGTCTGGAGCCACTTCGCGGTGCCGACGACTACGCGATTTTCTCCGACCCGCGCCCTGACTCCACTGCCAGGAACGCCCTCGAACTCGTCCGGTGTTTTGCCGGAGTCGAGCAGCCGACGCTCCTCGGCGGCTTCAACAATGGCGCGGGCGATATTATGCTCAGAGTAGCGCTCGACTACGGCGACCCGGCGCAGCAACTCGTCCTCGTTAATTTCCGCCGACGGGATCACCTGCTGCAAGCGCATCTTGCCGGTGGTCAGGGTGCCGGTCTTGTCGAAGACCACATGATTGATCCGGGAGAGAGTCTCCAGGACCGCGCCGTTTTTCACCAGGATTCCGTGGCGGGCGCCCTGGCCCGAGGCGACAGCAATGGACATCGGCGTGGCCAGCCCGAAGGCGCAGGGACAGGTGATGATCAGCACCGAGGTGGCTGCCATGAGGGCGAGTTCGAAGTCACTGCCGATCCACCAGGCGAAGGTGATGCTCGCTAGCAGCAGTGTCGCCAGTACGAACCAGGGCACGATACGGTCGGCCATGCACTGGATGGGCGCTTTGGAGGCCTGAGCCTCCTCGACCAGCGCGATGATGCGCCCGAGTGAGGTGTTCTGCAGTGTGCCGGTCACTCGAATGGTGAGTGCGCTGCTGACGTTAAAGGTGCCCGCCGAGACGCTGTCACCGCGCCCCTTGCTGATAGGTTCCGACTCACCGCTAAGCATGCTCTCATCGACACTGCTGCGGCCCTCTTCAATCACCCCATCGACCGGGATCTTGTTGCCGGCCTTGACCAGCACCTGCTGATCCGGTTTGACGCTGCGGATAGAAGTAACTTTCTCCATGTTATCGGTAAGTACGATGGCTACCCTCGGCTGCAGATCCATCAGGCGTTGAGTGGCGGCCACGGCGTGACGCTTCGACATTGCTTCGAGGTAACGGCCAACCAAAATAACGAACAGGAAGTTCACCACCGTATCGAAATAGACCTCACCTACAGTGGTGTCGCTGAGGGTAACATATACCGAGTAGAGGTAGGTGGTGGTAGCGCCGATGACGATCGGCAGGTCCATGGTCAGGTGACGATTGCGCAGTCCGGTCCATGCGCCTTTGAAGAAAGGCCAGCCGGAGTAGAGTAGGGTCGGTGTGGCAAGACCGAACCCGAGCCATTGAAACAGTCCGAGGAATTGCCCGCCATCTGCAGTGTCCGCGCCGGTGTAGAGGGCAATGGAGATCCACAGCAGATTCATCATCGCGAAGCCCGCGAAGGCCATGCGGAACAACAGGGCGCGGTTTTGCTTCTTGATGGCGCCTTCGGCGGCCTCGGGGTCGAAAGGGACTGCGGTATAGCCGATTTGGCCCAGGCGCCTGATAGCCTCAGAGAGTTTGATGCGGCTGTTGTCCCAGCGAAGCAACAGCCGTTTACCGGACAGGTTGACCTGAGCGCTCACTACACCCGGCATCTGATGTAGGGTGCGTTCGATAAGCCAGACACAGGCGGCACAGTGGATCCCCTCCACCAGCAAGTGTATCTCCCTCTCTTCACCCACTTCACGAATGAACTCCTCCTGTACTTCGTCCAGGTCATAGAGACCTACGTCCTGTGGCGGTTCAGGGGGAGGAGCGAGCAGGGTACCCTCAGGGGTTCGCTGGTAGAAGCCCTCAAGCCCGGCTTCGTAGATGACACGACAAACCGACTGACAACCGATGCAGCAGAAGTCGCGATTTTCTCCGTCGATCTCCTCGACGTATCGCTCATTGGGTGGCAGCGGCAGACCGCAATGAAAACAGCCGTTTTCAGCGATTTGAGGTACGCTGCTCATCGACAGGCTGCTCATTGACGGGCTGCTCAGGGTAGGACTGCGTTAATTCGGCGTTCAATTTGCAGCTCATCGTCTCCCTGTCGCACCGTGACCACCATGTCCCAGACCCCCTTAAGGGGAAGGTTGAGTCGCGTCTGGTAGACGCCACCGGCGATTGGCTCCATAGGTGCATTAATGTCTGCCGAAGCATCAGATGGGCGGTAGGCCTGTAGTGCAACTTCGGCCTCCCGGATCGGCATTCCAACCTGATCGACGATATTTACCGTGTAGTTGCCGGCTCGCCCCACGAATACCTCTTCCGGAACTTGCAGGCCGATGTCCCAGCCAAGTCGGTTTCGCGCCTTGAGCCTCTCCTGAAAGTTTTCCTCTACGGCACGTCCCTTTTCATAGTACTCCTCATCGACCAGGCCGGGGCTGGTCTTAAAAGCGGTGACGATGAAAATAACGTTAACGAGTACAACCCCTACTAACATCCCGAGCCAGCCCAGTACCCACGGATTGCTAAAGGCCTGCTTGCTGTCCTGTGATATCGCCATCTTATTACCTTGTAGTGTGTTGTTAATGCTTACGTTTCGTATCTCAGCGACGCTTCTCTAGCGCGGACCGAAGAATGCGCTTTCATAATGGACGACCTGTTCCTCGTTGTCGACATTGCGCACGGTGAACGTCAGCGGAACCCTTGACTGCTCCAGATGGGCTCGCGGCACTTTGACGTAAACAATGTGTGACAGAAGCCTACCTGAATCGATGCTGAGCGGCTCATCCGCTCCAACCAGTGTCAGCCCTTCGGGACCATCGGCAGTGATCCTTACACTTACCTCTTTGTCCTGTTTGTTGAGCATTTTGACATCGTAGCGATTCTGGATCGAGCCGTCACTGAGTTGTACGAACAGGGGTGAGCGCTCGTGGATGACTTTCAGCTCAAGTGCACCCAAATGTGTCAGGCCGTAGAGGATACCGGAAGCGGCGATGACCATGATGCTGATGTATACCAGCGGGCGGGCGCGCTTCCAGAAAGGCTTGGTCGGCCGGCCCTCGATTTCATCCAGTGAGGCGTAGCGGATGAGGCCGTGCGGTTTGCCGATCTTCTCCATTACCGAGTCACAGGCGTCGAGGCAAAGCGCACAGGTGATGCAGCCTTCTTGCTGGCCCTGACGGATATCGATACCGGTAGGGCAAACCGCTACACACTGATGGCAGTCGATACAGTCACCCTGGCCGGGCGCGGTCTCGCCTTTTTTCAGCTTGCCGCGGGGCTCGCCGCGATTGAAATCATAAGTGGGGAGAATGGTCTCTCGGTCATACATTACCCCCTGGATCCGAGCGTAGGGGCAAAGCCAGAAACAGACCTGTTCACGCATAAAACCGGCCAGGACAAAGGTGCCGACAGTAAACAGCCCGAGTACTGCCCAGGCAAGTGGTGAGGCGGAGAGGGTCAGATAGTCATGCCACAGCTGGTAAGCATCGGTGAACCAGGCCGCAAAGCTGATACCGGTGAGCATGGAAATGATCAACCAGAAGAAGTACTTGGTTCCACGCAACCGCAGCTTGTTGGCGCTAAGCGGGGTATCTTTGAGTTTGCGGCGCTTGGCCGGGTTGCCCTCGATCTTCTCCTCGATCAGGGTAAAGATATCGGTCCAGACGGTCTGGAAACAGAAGTAACCGCAGAAAACCCGCCCGGCGATAGAGGTGACCACGGCCAACAGTATCGCAAAGAACAACAGGGTTAATGACAGCAGCCAGACATCCTGCGGCAGGATGGTGATATCGAAGATATGGAACTGGCGGTTGGGGATATCGAAAAGAACCGCCTGACGGTCACCCCAGCGCAGATAGGGACCGAGAAAGAAGATCAGCCAGACCGACATGGTGAACCATTTTATGGTGCGGTACTTGCCCGGCATGCGCTTGGCGAAGACCGTCCCGGCATCGACATTAACGTGCCATGCACCCTCCTCTTCATAGAGGTTATCAGCGTGCTGTTGTTTGGTGTCGGATGATTCGCTCACGTCTTCCTCCTACCTGTTTGCCGGGCGGCATCCCAGGTCGTTACATGATGGCTAAATAGGTTGGTGAAAGGGGCGGCCTTTCATCAAGCTACTTACACCGGAATTGTGCACGCAATGCTAACGCCAAGAAAATCGGTTAGCAATATTAGCATAAGCTAATAAAAAAAGGGGGGAGATTCATACCTCCCCCCTTTAACTGTGTTGACACTCATTTATTTTAAGTAAAACCTCAATCCTTGGAGTGAGTGTTTTTAATCAGCTTGGTAACTCGAATGCCTATTACAACCAGAACAATAATGGAGCCTATGACGGCAAGGATAGAGCCAATTGCTACTGCATCCATTGATACATCCCCTTTTGGTTGGGTCTGCAGGCGCTTAACCAAGCGCCTGTAGACCAGCTTCTAGTTTATTGCTAACGACCCTTAATCAAGTTTACTGTTCACCACCGCCAAGCTTGTGGACGTATACCGCCAGTTTCTTGATATCGGTCTCGCTCAGCTTGGTGTCTGCGAATCTTGGCATGACAGCCTCGCGAGTCTCCGGATCGTTGGGATCATTCACACCGTGCAGGATGGTGTGCTTGACGCTTTCACGCTGATTCTCGGATACGAAGCGCCAGATGCTGTCGGTCAGGTTGGCCGCGCCCAGCATCGGATTACCCGTGCCGTCCTGGCCGTGGCAAGCGACACAGCCCTTTTCCATGTACAGCGGGCTGTCGGCCGGATTGCCGTCCATGATCGCGTCGGTCAGTTCGTTAGCCTCTTCATCGCTTAGCTGGTTTGCATGGGCCGGCATAATACCGGTACGGCCGTTGGCGATGCTCTGCTCGATGGTCTGGATGTCACCGCCATAGAGCCAGTCATCGTCAGCCAGAACCGGGAAACCCGGGTTGCCGCTGCCGCGTGCCCCGTGGCAGGCGGCACAGTTATCACCGAACAGTACCTTGGCTGATCGCTCCACATACTGGGAAAGATCGTCGTCGGCCAAAATGGCGGCGGCTGTACCCCGGGGATTTTGAGCCATCAGGGCCTGGATCTGATCTTCGTACTTGGCGCGCGTGGCCTCGATGGCCTTCAAGTCCTCCTTGTACTCCTTGATAGCGGTCCAGCCGGTGAAACCCTTGGTGTGGGTGTTGATCATCGGCCACATCGGATAGATAAGTCCGTAGGCCAGAACCAGGATCCAGCTTGCGTGAAAGCCAATCATCCACCACTTGGGCGGCGGGTTGGTCAACTCGCGCAGGCTATCATCCCAGACGTGCCCGGTATCCGGCGCTCCATATGGATTGTTTTTGTCGCTCATTTTCTCTTCTCCGTGTCTGTTGTCTCCTCGTCATCATCGTCCTCGAAAGGCAGGTGACGCTGAGACTCGAGTTTGTCTTTGTTCTTAGGATTGAAGACGAATACATAGGCCCAGACCATCAGGATGAAAATGACTACCGTGACGATTAGGCCGATCCAATCGGACAGCGTCATCGCTGTCCAATCGGTTTGGAAGTACTCCTTCAGACTATCCATTACTTGCGGTAGTCCTTGTCCTCGAACTTAACCATGGTGCCCAGCACCTGCAGGTAGGCGACGACTGCATCCAGCTCGGTCTTGCCACGAACCCGGGAGGCGGCACCTGCGATGTCTTCCTCAATGTAAGGGACACCGATTGTCTGCATAGCGCGCATGGCGCGGGTGATATACGCACCATCGACCATGGCATCGGCCAGCCAGGGGTAGTTGGGCATAACAGACTCGGGCACAACGGAGCGCGGTTCAATCAGGTGACGGCGCTGCCAGTCATCCGAGTATTTGCCGCCGACACGGGCCAGGTCCGGGCCGGTACGCTTGGAGCCCCACTGGAAGGGGTGGTCGTACATGGACTCGGAGGCCAGGCTGTAGTGGCCATAACGCTCTTTCTCGTCACGGAAGGGGCGAATCATCTGTGAATGGCAGAGGTAGCAGCCTTCGCGCATGTAGATGTCGCGACCCGCCAACTCCAGCGCGGTGTAAGGCCGAACACCATCGCCGGGATTCCATTCTGTAAGCGGTTTGCGCTCCGAGCGGGAAACCCCATTCTGCCAGACGATTTCAGGATGCTGGTTATGCTCCATAGTCTCATCCAGATAGAACAGCGGGATGATCTCCACCGCACCTGGAATAGCCAGCAGGATAAACAGCATGAATACCATCAGGAAGACGTTGCGTTCCGTCTTGTCCTGAAACTTTGTTGAATGGATTTGATCAGCCATTGTTATTAATCCTCCTTATCCGGCTTAGGCGTTAGCGGTAGCGGCAGCGGCGCTACGCTGGCCGGCGGCCTGACGGATGGTCATTACCACGTTGTAGAGCATGACCGCGCCACCCAGCCAGTAGATCATGCCACCGATGGCACGCATGGCGTAGTAGGGGTGCATCGCGGCGACGGACTCGGCGAAAGTGTAGGTAAGTGTGCCGAACTCGTCGTAGTCGCGCCACATCAAGCCCTGCATGATGCCGGATACCCACATGGCGGTGATGTAGACCACGGCACCGATGGTGGCCAGCCAGAAGTGCAGGTTAACCATCTTGGCGGAGTACATCTTGGTGTTCCACAGTTTCTCGACCATATGGTAGAGCGCACCGGCAGCGACCATGGCAACCCAGCCCAGGGCACCGGAGTGTACGTGACCGATGGTCCAGTCGGTGTAGTGGGACAGGGCGTTAACAGTCTTGGAGCTCATGACCGGACCTTCGAAGGTGGACATGGCGTAGAAGGCCAGGGACATGATCAGGAAGCGCAGGATGTAGTCGTCGCGCAACTTATCCCAGGCGCCTGAGAGGGTCATCATACCGTTGATGGCGCCACCCCAGGAGGGGATGATCATCGCCAGGGAGACGGCGGCACCCAGAGAACCGGTCCAGTCGGGCAGGGCGGTGTACTGCAGGTGGTGCGCACCCAGCCAAACATAACCGAACATCAGTGCCCAGAAGTGGATAACGGACAGGCGGTAGGAGAAGACCGGGCGGTTGGCCTGCTTGGGTACGAAGTAATACATGATGCCCAGGAAGCCGGCGGTCAGGTAGAAACCTACCGCGTTGTGACCCCACCACCACTGGATCATGGCGTCCTGAACCCCGGAGAAGATGGAGTAGGAATGCCACATGTCGACCGGGATGGCCAGAGAGTTGACCACATGCAGATAGGTGATCATCACCATCATACCCATGAAGAACCAGTTTGAGACGTAGATGTGGCTGGTCTTGCGCTTGGCGACAGTCATCACGAAGTTGATGGAGTAGGCCAGCCAGACCACGGCAATGAGAATATCCAGCGGCCACTCCAGCTCGGCATACTCCTTAGCGGAGGTCAGACCCAGTGGCAGGGTGATAACCGCAGCGACGATGATCAGGTTCCAGCCCCAAAAGGTGAACCAGGCCATCTTGTTACTCCAGAGGCTGACACCACAGGTGCGCTGAACAGAGTAGTAGGCGGTAGCCATCAACGCACAGCCGCCGAAGGCGAAGATCACCGCATTGGTGTGCAGCGGGCGCAGACGACCAAAGGACAGCTCGGCCATGTCGAAGTTGAGAACCGGCCAAGCCAGCTGTGAAGCCACGAGTACACCCACCAGGGTGCCCACGACCAAATAGACGACTGCCATGACGGTGAACCACCGCACGACGTCGAAGTTATATTTCTCTACTTGTGTCGTTTCCACGAGTAGTCTCCTTTTGTTGTTACAAAGTTGTAATGGCAAATACGGATGCCCAAGGGCTACCACCCAAAAGTGTTTGTGCAGGTAGCTGAGCAGAGGTATCGAACCCCCGTTTCACTGGTTGTACTGATACGTATCTGTCGGTTATTCGCCTCCCCTCAGTTGATTGCTGCTTGGTTACCTGCCGGCACGCTCCAAAGGCGCATGCCATCCTGAAAACAATATACTTAATTTTGGTGGGGGATTTTGGGCGATTCGGCACACCGGCCGTATCGATAGGTTCTGGATTTGACGGAAACGACGGTCATTGAGAAAGGGTGTTAAAATCGTCTCTTAAACCTATAAAAACACTTAAGTATTTACTCGCCGGCTTCCGATGGCCACGGAGGAAAAACCCCCAAGTCATTTCGTCGTGGCAGATGGAATGGTAGACGAAAAGACGATACCAGAACATTGATTTTTGTCAATTAAAAGGGGCATTTGACACAGATTTTCTGAAAACTGTGTGATTTGGCTGAATCCTCGCTTTAATATGCCTCATCGTCACAATGCTTATGGTTGTTAGCGGCATTTGCGATGGCGCTGAGGCGGTCAAAATCGGTAATGCAAACATGCTTGCGCTGGACGTTCAGCAGCCCCTCCTCCTGGAAGCGGGTAAACAGGCGGCTGACGGTCTCCACCGCCAGCCCCAGGTAGTTACCGATGTCATTGCGTGACATGCTCAGGTAAAAGTCGGTGGGGGAGAACCCGCGCTGCCGATAACGGTCGGATAGGCTCAGCAGCAAGGCGGCCAGGCGCTCCTCGGCGCTTTTTTTGCCCAACAGCATCAACAGCGACTGGTCATGCAGGATCTCTTTGCTCATGATCTTCAGCAGCTGGTGTTGCAGGCTGGGCAGGCGCGTACTCAGCTCCTCGAGCCGGTTAAACGGGATTTCGCAGAGGCTGGTGGTCTCCAACGCCTTGGCGGCGCAGGGGTGGTGCTGGAGGTTAATCGCATCCAGCCCCAGCAGCTCACCGGGCAGGTGAAAGCCGGTGACCTGTTCGTGGCCGTCCTCGGTCGGGGTATAGGTCTTTATTGACCCGGAGCGTACGGCGTAGATGGCCTGGAAGGGATCGCCGACGCGAAACAGATGCTCCCCGCGCTTGACCGGACGCCGACGCTTGATGATATTGTCCAGCTCCTCAAGCTCCTGGGCGTCGATACCCACGGGTAGGCATAGCTGGAAAAGGTTGCAGTCTTTGCAGGCAACCTTGAATTGGTCGATTTTTATGGCACTAGGGCTCACGGCTTGCGTCATGGGCAGCCAACTCCGGGCGTCTGAGGTGTCCGGAAATCCTCGTATATTTCTTCGGCCTATGCAATAAGCAGATTTTTTTGCGCTCCGAATGAGGGTAATAATTTAAAGATCGGGCGGTTAGGAGTATGCTATAAGCCCATTTAACACCGCAGACTTCATGATGAGGACCCCTCATGGCTGAGCGCAAGGCCACGGTAGAACGCAATACCCTTGAGACCCAAATTGCCGTCAGCATAGATCTTGATGGCAGCGGCGAAGGTCGCTTTGAGACCGGCGTGCCCTTTCTGGAGCATATGCTGGACCAAATCGCCCGCCACGGCCTTATTGATCTGGATATCAAGGCCAGGGGGGATTTGCACATCGATGCCCATCATACGGTGGAGGATGTGGGGATCACCCTGGGCCAGGCCTTTGCCAAGGCAATCGGCGACAAGAAGGGCATCCGGCGCTACGGACATGCCTATGTGCCGCTGGATGAGTCGCTGTCGCGTATCGTGATCGATTTCTCCGGCCGTCCCGGCCTGGAATACCATGTTGAGTATCCGCGGGCGCGTATCGGGGAGTTCGACGTGGATCTGCTGCTGGAGTTTTTCCAGGGGTTCGTCAACCACGCCCAGGTGACCCTGCATGTGGATAATCTTCGCGGCAGCAACGCCCACCATATCGCCGAGACCGTTTTCAAGGCCTTCGGCCGCGCCCTGCGCATGGCTATCGAGCCGGATGAGCGCATGCAAGGTATAATGCCATCGACCAAAGGCAGCCTCTAAATCTCAGCGTGTACATTCTCTACTGCAGAGTCATGACAAGCTCAGCAACTCTATTCAACAGGTGAGACCGTTTCCATGAGCAGTGTGGCAGTGATCGACTACGGTATGGGCAACCTGCACTCCGTAGCCAAGGCCCTGGAGCAGACCGGCCGAGTCGATGAGATCCGTGTAACCCATGAAAAAGCGCAGATTCTCTCGGCGGACCGGGTCGTGTTGCCCGGTGTCGGCGCCATCCGCGACTGTATGGCCGAGATTCGCCGTCTGGAGCTGGATGAGGTGATTGCCGAGGCGGTCAAGAGCAAGCCCTTTCTGGGCGTCTGCGTAGGCATGCAGGCCTTGATGGATTACAGTGAAGAGAATGAGGGGACCGAATGCCTGGGGATCCTGCCCGGACAGGTCAAATTCTTCGGCGAGGATTTGGTGGATGAGCAGTCCGGCTCGGCTCTGAAAGTGCCGCATATGGGTTGGAACCGGGTCCACCAGGAGATGGCGCATCCGCTTTGGCGGGGTATTGCTCAGGATACACGCTTTTATTTTGTACACAGCTACTACGTGGTCCCTGCCGATGCGAGCTATCTGGCGGGAAGCGCCCGCCATGGCGTCAGCATCGCCGCCGCCCTGGCTCATGAGAATATATTCGCCGCCCAGTTTCATCCGGAAAAGAGTCAGCATGACGGCTTGCAGCTTTATGCCAATTTTCTGGAGTGGGACGGCAGTGTTTAACGATTTTTCGGGGCTGTCTGATGTACCGCGGACAGTGGCAATAAAGGTCATCCAGGCTGATGACCGTCAGGAAGAGGAAGTGAGAAATGTTGTTGATCCCCGCCATTGATCTGAAAGACGGCAAGTGCGTGCGTCTTCGACAGGGGCGTATGGAAGATGAAACGGTGTTCTCCGATGACCCGGTGGCCGTGGCCGGTCGGTGGGTCGAGGCGGGGGCACGGCGTCTGCATCTGGTGGATCTGAACGGCGCCTTTGCCGGCGAGCCGGTCAACGGCGAGGTGGTGCACGCCATCGCCGAGGCCTTCCCGGAGTTGCCGATCCAGATCGGCGGCGGTATCCGCGACGAGGAGACCGTACAGAGCTACCTTGATGCCGGTGTGCAATACGTCATTATCGGCACCAAGGCGGTCAGCGCGCCGCACTTCATCAACGACCTGTGCCTCGAGTTTCCCGGGCACATTATCGTCGGGCTCGATGCCAAAGACGGCAAAGTGGCGATCGATGGCTGGTCCAAGCTCTCCAAACACGATGTGATCGACATGGCCAAGCACTTCGAGGAGGACGGGGTAAGCGCCATCGTCTACACCGACATCGGCCGGGACGGCATGATGACCGGGGTCAATGTGGAGGCCACCGTCAAGCTGGCCCAGTCGGTGAATATTCCGATCATCGCCTCCGGCGGCATCACCAACCTGGATGACGTACGCCGCCTGTGCGAGGTGGCCGACGAAGGCATTGCCGGCGCGATTACCGGCCGGGCGATCTACGAGGGCAGCCTCGATTTTGCCGAGGGCCAGAAACTGGCCGATGAGTTGTGTCCTGAATGATTGAGCGATCTTTATTTTGTGTAGGAGCGGCATCTTGCCGCGATATGTACGGTTCCAGCAGAACAATCGTGGCAAGGATGCCGCTCCTACACCATGTAACTTGAGACTTTAAAAGTGTCACTAGCCAACCGCATTATCCCCTGCCTCGACGTCGACAACGGTCGCGTGGTCAAGGGCGTGCAGTTCGTCGATATTCGCGATGCCGGTGACCCGGTG
>JAWOIT010000027.1:0-7378 GCA_046484535.1 Pseudomonadota bacterium
AAGGCCAATGTGGCCCGCGCCTTTCAGGATGCGGTGGTGGACACTCTGGCGATCAAGTGCAAACGGGCGCTGAAACAGACAGGGTTAAGGAGATTAGTCGTCGCAGGCGGAGTGAGCGCTAACAAAGGGCTGCGCGAGCGCCTCACCAGGATGGGGGATGAGTTAAAGGCCGAGGTCTACTACCCGCGCCCTGAGTTCTGCACCGACAACGGCGCAATGATCGCCTACGCCGGTCACCTCCGCCTCCAGGCCGGGCAGCATGAGGCGTTGGCCTTCACCGCCACCCCGCGCTGGCCGCTGGAGACCCTGACGGCAATCTAAAAACCTCACCGCAAAGACGCAAAGAACGCAAAGGGTTGCAGGGTACAAACGGTCGTCATCCCGGCGCAGGCCGGGATCCAGGAGCTCTATCTGAAATGGATTCCGGCCTTCGCCGGAATGACGAAGTCGGATGCCGGCATTGAGGTGTTTCCTTCGCGCCTCTGCGCCTTTGCGGTGAATATTCAACTGTCAGGTCATGGCCGTGAGGCAAAACCCGATAATCTAAAAACCTCACCGCAAAGACGCAAAGAACGCAAAGGGTTGCAGGGTACAAACGGTCGTCATCCCGGCGCAGGCCGGGATCCAGGAGCTCTATCCGGACTGGATTCCGGCCTTCGCCGGAATGACGAAGTTAGGTGCCGGCATTGAGGTGTTTCCTTCGCGCCTCTGCGCCTTTGCGGTGAATTTCAGCTGTCAGGTCATGGCCGTGAGGCAAAACCCGATAATCTAAAAACCTCACCGCAAAGACGCAAAGCATTGCGGTGTGAAAACGGTCGTCATCCCGGCGCAGGCCGGGATCCAGGAGCACTATGCTGGAATGGATTCCGGCCTTCGCCGGAATGACGAAGTCGGATGCCGGCATTGAGGTGTTTCCTTCGCGTCTCTGCGCCTTTGCGGTGAATATTCAGCTGTCAGGTCATGGCCGTGAGGCAAAACCCGATAATCTAAAAACCTCACCGCAAAGACGCAAAGAACGCAAAGGGTTGCAGGGTACAAACGGTCGTCATCCCGGCGCAGGCCGGGATCCAGGAGCACTATGCTGGAATGGATTCCGGCCTTCGCCAGAATGATTAAGTCGGGTGCCGGCATTGAGGTGTTTCCTTCGCGTCTCTGCGCCTTTGCGGTGAATTTCAGCTGTCAGGTCATGGCCGTGAGGCAAAACCCGATAATCTAAAAACCTCACCGCAAAGACGCAAAGAACGCAAAGGGTTGCAGGGTACAAACGGTCGTCATCCCGGCGCAGGCCGGGATCCAGGGCGTCTATCTGAATGGATTCCGGCCTTCGCCGGAATGACGAAGTCGGGTGCGGGCATTGAGGTGTTTCCTTCGCGCCTCTGCGCCTTTGCGGTGAATTTCAGCTGTCAGGTCATGGCCGTGAGGCAAAACCCGATAATCTAAAAACCTCACCGCAAAGACGCAAAGAGCGCAAAGCATTGAGGGGCAAAACGGTCGTCATCCCGGCGCAGGCCGGGATCCAGGGCGTCTATCTGAATGGATTCCGGCCTTCGCCGGAATGACGAAGTCGGGTGCGGGCATTGAGGTGTTTCCTTCGCGCCTCTGCGCCTTTGCGGTGAATTTTCATCAGTCGAGTTACTAACCCGCCCTGCATGATTTGACACCTTTGCGTTCTTTGCGCCTTTGCGGTGAATATTCAAGATCTGCCGATCTTCCCTTCCTTGCCGGAGACCAGGTTCTGAATATTGCTGCGATGGCGCCAGATAAGCAGCAGGCTCATTGCCGAGAGCATCACCATGTACTCCAGCTGCGGGGTCAGCAACCAGCAGTAAAGCGGGGTCAGTACCGCGGCGGTGAGGGCCGAGAGGGAGGAGATCTTGAACACCTTGGCCATAACGAGCCAGGTCACCAGCGCCGCCAGCGCCACCTGCCAGGAGAGGCCGAGGATCACCCCCAATGCGGTTGCCACCCCTTTGCCCCCCTTAAAGCCGAAGAACAGCGGGTAGAGATGACCGAGGAAGGCGGCCATGGCGATAAGCGCCAGCACCAGCGGTTCGGCCTCCAGCAGCCGGCCGATGAGCACGGGGATAAGTCCCTTGAGAAAGTCGCCAAAGAGGGTAATGGCGGCGGCCTTTTTGTTGCCGATACGAAGGACATTGGTGGCGCCGGGGTTCTTTGAGCCTTCGGAGCGGGGATCGGGCAGTCCCATCAGTTTGCAGGTGATTATGGCGGCGGAGACCGAGCCGAGCAGGTAGGCAAGGACGATAAGCGCGATATCCAGTAAGGTCATTTGAGGCATTCTTCTTTTGGATTGAAGCGGCCGATTATACGGACTTGGCCGCTCCGCTTCGAGCGTGACAGGGTTTATGCGCCTTCGGTATAGTGTGCCCCTTGCAAATCTCGTGGACAGCGCATGGATATCATCTACATCACCGACCTCAAGATCGATACCGTGATCGGTATCTATGACTGGGAGCGGCGCATCAAGCAGACCGTCAGTTTCGATCTGGAGATGGCCACTGACATCCGCAAGGCGGCCGCCTCCGACGCGATTGAGGACACCCTCGACTACAAGGCGGTCTCCAAAAGGTTGATCCAGTTCGTCGGCGAGAGCAAGTTCCAGCTGGTCGAGACCATGGCCGAGCAGGTGGCCGAGATCATCCTCACCGAATTCAACGTGCCCTGGGTACGGCTTCGCCTGAACAAGGGCGGTGCACTGCGCCACGCCTCGGCGGTGGGGATTCTTATAGAAAGAGGGGAGCGCCCCTGATGGCGAAGGTCTACGTCAGCATCGGCAGCAATATCGAGCGCGACGCCAACATCCGCGGCGGGGTGGCCGATCTGGAGAAGCACTTCGGTGAACTGGAACTCTCGCGGGTCTACGAAAGCGAGGCGGTGGGCTTCGACGGCGATAATTTCTTCAACCTGGTGGCCGCCTTCGACACCGACGAGGATGTGCAGGCAGTGGCCAAAACCCTGCATGAGATCGAAAACGACCACGGCCGCACCCGCGAGGGGCCGCGCTTCTCCTCCCGTACCCTAGATATCGACATGCTGCTCTATAACGATGTGGTGATGCAGGAGGGCAAACTGGAGCTGCCGCGTGATGAGATCACCAAAAACGCCTTCGTGCTCTGGCCACTGGCCGAGATCGCCCCGGAACTCAAACACCCCGTTCTCAAGAAAAGCTATGCCGAGCTGTGGGACGCCTTCGACAAGAACAAACAGCCGCTGTGGCCGGTGGAGTTTGAATTTTGCTGAAAGGCGGATTCACCGCAAAGGCGCAAAGTGCGCAAAGGAAATCTCAATGTCGGATTAGCCGCCAAGCGGCGTAATCCGACGTATCGCGAAGTGGCTCGGTGTGTTGTGTCGTCGGGTTACGGCCTCCCGACCTGACCCGACCTGGATAACAGCAATAGAATCCTTTGCGCCCTTTGCGCCTTTGCGGTGAACTTTTATGAGTTCAAAGACCGTCCGCCGTCGACATTGAGGATCTGACCGCTGGTGTAGTCGGCGTCGCGGATCAGGAACAGCGCCGCGCGAGCGATATCCTGCGGACAGCCCTGGCGTTTGAGGAAGGTCCGTTCGATGATCTTCTCCTTGGTCGATTCGTCCATGTCATTCTCCGGCCAGAGAATGGCGCCGGGTGCGATGGCATTGACCCGCACCTCGGGCCCGAGTTCGCAGGCGAGCGATTTGGTCATCATCACCAGCCCCGCCTTGGCCATGGAGTAGACCGGGTGTTCCTTGAGCGGGCGGTCGGCATGGATATCGACGATATTGACGATGCAGCCGCGTTCGGTCTTCAGGTGCGGTGCGGCGGCCTGGGCGAGGAAGAACGGCGCCTTGAGATTGGAGCCCATCAGGTCATCCCAGTGCGCTTCGGTGACCGTCCCCACGGGGGTGGGGTAGAAGGTGGAGGCGTTGTTGACCAGCACGTCCAGCCGGCACCAGGCGGCATAGGCCTGCTCTACCAAGCCGGGCAGGGTATCGGTATCGTGCAGGTCGCCCTGCACCAGGCAGACCGAATCGGCGCGCACGGCATTGAGTTCCGTTTGCAGCGCCTCGGCCCCGGTGCTGGAGTTGCGGTAGTGCAGCACGATGTTGGCCCCGGCCGCGTGCAGCATGCGGGCGGTGGTGGCGCCGATGCGATGCGCCGCGCCGGTGATGAGGACGACTTTGCCCTCGAGGGTATTGCTTTCGTTCACTGACTTCTCCGAAGGGGGACAGGTTGTTTCGACAGATACTTCATTGTCATCGGGAGTGGTATCCAGATGGTTAACTCCGCTGGATTCCCGCCTTCGCGGGAATGACAGGTGGCAATTGTCAGCACTATCTTAACGATTTTAAACGCCATATGCTTGTCATGCCCACAGTGCATAGATCCTCGAGACTGATTTTCCGGTGAAGGGCAACGATTTAGTGTCACAAATCACAGGACCGCTGCTTATCGCTCTACCTCTTTGAAGTCCGACCGGGTTTGTCGTCATTCCGACGAAGGCATAATGTTTTTAACATCACTCCGGCGAAGGCGGAGTGTTTTAGCGTCATTCCGGCGAAGGCGGAGTGTTTTAGCGTCATTCCGGCGAAGGCGGAGTGTTTTAGCGTCATTCCGGCGAAGGCGGAGTGTTTTAGCGTCATTCCGGTGAAGGCGGAGTGTTTTAGCGTCATTCCGGTGAAGGCGGAATGTTTTAGCGTCATTCCGGTGAAGGCGGAATGTTTTAGCGTCATTCCGGCGAAGGCCGGAATCCAGGAGGATGCTCCCCGATTCTCCACCTGCATAAAATTACCTGTCATGAAATAATCAGCGTTTCTAGAAACGACCGGACTAACTGAATGGTTTCTGAGGTTAATCATCCCCGTTCCAAGGGGCAGAGCGGGTCGACGCATGAGTTGCCCGCACCTTCAGCCGAGGCGCTGGCCCATAGTGAGCGCCTCGCCGATCACATCCGCCAGGTGATCGCCGCCGCCGGCGGCCGCATCGGCTTCGACCGCTTCATGGAGCTGGCCCTCTACGCCCCCGGCCTCGGCTACTACAGCGCCGGCAGCCAAAAGTTCGGCGAGGCGGGGGATTTTGTCACCGCGCCGGAGATCTCCCCGCTCTTCTCCCACTGCCTGGCACAGCAGTGCGCCGAAGTGCTGAAGGGGATCGGCGGCGGGGATATCCTCGAGTTCGGCGCCGGCAGCGGGGTGATGGCGGCGGATATCCTGCTTGAGCTTGAACGGCTCGATAGCCTGCCTGAACACTACTTCATCCTCGAGCTGAGCGCCGACCTTCGCCGGCGTCAGCAACAGAGCCTGGCCGAGAAGGCGCCGCAACTGGCCGGGCGGGTGGTCTGGCTGGATGCCCTGCCCGAGACCGGCTTTTGCGGCGTGGTGCTGGCCAACGAGGTGCTGGATGCGATGCCGGTGCACCGGTTCCGAGTCCATAATGGCGAACCACGGGAGCTGTGTGTGGTCCGGGACGGCGACGGCTTCGCGCTGGAAGAGAGGGGGCCGGAAGGGGCCCTGGCCAAACGGATCAACCAGCTGCAGGAGCAGTTCGCCCTGCCCGACGGCTACACCTCGGAGATCAACCTGCGCGCCGAAGAGTGGGTGCACAGCTTAAGCGAGTTCCTGGAAAAAGGGGCCGCCTTTTTGATCGACTACGGCTTTCCCCGCAGCGAGTTCTATCACCCGCAACGCAGCAGCGGCACGTTGATGTGCCACTACCGCCACCGTGCCCATGACGATGCCCTGATCCTTCTCGGACTGCAGGACATTACCGCCCATGTGGATTTCACCAGTGTGGGCGAGGCGGCGCTGGCGGCGGGACTTGCGGTACGCGGTTACACCAGTCAGGCCAATTTCCTCATCGCCAACGGCCTGACCGAACGGCTGGCCAATGCCGGCGGCACCATCAAAGAGCAACTGAGCCTGTCGGCCCGGGTCAAGCGCCTGACCATGCCGGGCGAGATGGGGGAACTGTTCAAGGTGATGGCGCTGACGCGCGGCTGGGAGGGACCCCTGCGGGGCTTTGCATTGAGGGATGAGCGGGGAAGGTTGGGTTAGCGGTACCCAACCGCTCTAACTCTTTCCTGATCGCCTTAACCCCATCCCGGGCTGTTTGTCCCAGGCACACCCAATCCTTACATCCAACTAGCTGTTTTCCTGATAGCTAAGGGAGTTAATAGGTCAGCCCTACCCCTGAAAGCGAACTGCCTTTATAGAATGGATAGTTGGTTTTGCGGCGGATAATGTGCAAAGCTGGTCGCACCGATAAAATCAGGGATGAGCGTATTGAGTTCAACAGCACGCATTTATCAAATCCATCATCTAATCAAATCCGGCCAAGCCGTCACGCTGCAGCGGCTGATGGAGCGATTTGAGGTTTCCAGGGCAACCATCAAGCGCGATCTGGCACTGCTGCGCGATCAGCTCGGCGCCCCGCTGATATTCGACCACTTCGCCAACACCTACCGTTACGAGCAAAACATGGCCGAATTCGAGTTGCCGGGCATGTGGTTCAACGACTCGGAACTCTACGCCCTACTGGCCAGCGAGCAGTTGCTGGAGGCGGTACAGCCCGGCCTGCTTACCCCGCACATCGGCCCGCTGCGCGCCCGCATCCGCAATCTGCTGGAACAGAGTGGGCACAACCCCGATACCGTCACCTCCCGCATCCAGCTGCAACCGGTGGCGCAACGCACCGTCGCGCCCGAATCTTTCGGCATCGTGACCGGGGCGCTGCTGAACAAACACGTCCTCTCACTGGAATATCACGGCCGTCAACGCGGCAGCGCAACGCAGCGGCGCGTTCACCCCCAGAAATTGATGCACTACCGAGGCAATTGGTATCTAGCCGCCTGGTGCGAAAAAGCGAACGACCTGCGCACCTTCGCCCTGGAACGCATCCGTAACGCCAAAGAGCTGGATACCCCGGCGAAAATCATCAAGGCGGACAGCCTCGAACATTACCTCGGCGCAGGCTTCGGCATCTTCACCGGCGAGGCCAAAGACTGGGCCGTACTGCGCTTCACCGCCAACGCCGCCCGCTGGGTCGAGGACGAGGTATGGCACCCCAAGCAAAAGAGCCGCTGGACCGACGGCAAGTTCGAGCTCCAAATCCCCTATTCCGACGACAGGGAGTTGCTGATGGATATCCTCAAGTATGGGCCGGAGGTTGAAGTGATCGCCCCGGAAAGCCTCAGAGAGGCGGTCATAACAAAAATGCGCGAAGCACTGAAACACTACGAATAACCGGCGGGCTCATTTTATGAGCCACCGGCATGATATAAATCAGGGAAACATGCGAGAAGGGCTGGATAATGGCAATGAAAGACGGGGTAGAGCAAATCATCGGCAAGACCATCAAGGGCGTGGTCGTCAAGAAAGCAAAACC
>JAWOIT010000049.1:0-12109 GCA_046484535.1 Pseudomonadota bacterium
GAAAAGGGATGAGTAGTGACTGAAAGTATTAAAAAAGCTCCAGCTCCATCTCCCGATAGACAAAATTGGCGTTGGCACGGTGGTTCAGCTCATAGAGCCGGGTGTCGTGCCACTCCGGGAAGTCGGAAGCATCGACCGCCTGTTGCAGGCCGATGCCCTCCTCTACCGCCTCACCCATCTCATCACGCAGGCGCTGCATGTAGCGGCGGGTTCGGCTGACCATGGAAAAGGGGGCGGTTTGCGCGCTGCCGTGGCCGGGGACCATCAACAAGGCATCGGCGAAATTTTCCAGCAGCCAGTCCTGACCCTCAAGGGCCTGTTTGCTGTGGCCATCGCCCATGAAGGTGGTGCGCTGGTTGAAGGCCAGATCCGAGATCCAGAGGATTTTCTGCGGTAGCTGCTGCAGGACCAGGTCGCCATGGGAGTGGTGCATGCCGCTGTTATAGACAACAAACGCCTTGCCGCCCAGCGAAAAGCGCTGCCGGCTGAAGGGCTTATCGTTGATCAGGATATCGGGCGTGACGGCGGCGAAGTCGGCCATGTCCTTTTCGATAAAATCGCGGCGGTAGGCCACCGAGCTTTCCATCTGCTCCGAGTTGATGTAATTGAGTGTGCCCCTGTGGGCAATCACCCTGGCTTCTGTATTGCGGCGAAAGGCGATGGCGCCGTAGGCGTGATCGGGGTGGTTGTGGGTCAGCAACAGATAGCGGATCGGTTTGTCGGTGACGCTGCGGATGGTGGCGACAAAGCGCCGGCCGAGCTTCGGAGTACCCAGCGCGTCAATGACGAAGACGCCCTCGTCAGTGACGACAAAACCGGCATTACCGTTCCAGCCGCGGTTCTCCCCATCCACCTCGGCGATGTTGCCGAACAACATGTAGGTGTCGTCGGCAATACGGTAGTAGGGCAGGGGTTCATCGTCGGGGGCGTCGGCAGCCAGGGTCATTTGCGGGATTTCATCGGTGTCGATGGCGCTTTTGGGGAGCTGGTAGTCGCCAGATGCGTCAGCAGGCAGGTGTGGCCCGGAGGCCCAAGCGGCGCCGGCGAAAAGCATGAGTGCGGTAAGAGTGATCTGAAATCGCATGGGAACCTCCAGTTCAATTGCTACACCCAAGTATAACGGGAATGTTCAGCGGCTCCATTCGTGTTGTATGGAGATGACTCCGGGCTGGAGTCCGTACCTGGACATGGCGCTTCGTTCGGTTACCGGGCTGACAACTCAAGCGTTGTACTTCAGCGGATTTGTAGGAGTCCACGGCTTGACGTGGCGCTGACAATAAAAAGGCGGAGCAATTGCTCCGCCTCTTCAGCCCGGCCTCAACGGTTTAAGCCAGGTACTGCTCGAGCTCCTCGGAGCCACCGATGTGCTTGCCGTCGATGAAGACCTGCGGCACCGTGTCGCGTCCGGTGATGGCGCGCAGTGAGCGCAGGGTGGCGTCGTGGCCGAGGGTGACCTCCTCGTAGCCCATGCCCTTGGCCTGCAGCATCTCCTTGGCCTTGGCGCAGAAGGGGCAGCCCGGCTTGGTGAAGATGCTCACCGGCACGGGCTTCTTGGCGTTGGGGTTGATGTAGTTGAGCATGGTGTCGGCGTCGGAGACCTCGAAGGGATCGCCCGGCTTCTCCGGCTCGATGAACTGCTTTTCCACCACACCGTCCTTGACCAGCATGGAGTAACGCCAGGAGCGCTTGCCGAAGCCCAGGTCCGACTTGTCGACCAGCATGCCCATGCCTTCGCTGAACTCACCGTTGCCGTCGGGGATCAGGGTGACGTTCTCGGCTTCCTGATCCTCCTTCCAGGCGTTCATGACGAAGGCGTCGTTAACCGACATGCAGATGATATCGTCCACACCGTTCTCCCTGAACACGCCGGCCAGCTCGTTGTAGCGCGGCAGGTGGGTGGCGGAGCAGGTGGGGGTGAAGGCGCCGGGCAGGGAGAAGACCACGACGGTCTTGCCCTTGAACAGCTCATCGGTGCTGATATCGCGCCAGTCGTCATTCTCGCGGGTGCGGAAGACGACGTTAGGTACTTTCTGTCCTTCTTTGCTCTGCAACATGTGATGGTCTCCTTTTCTTCAGTTGAATGAGGTTAGCAGTGCTGTTGCCTTAATACACGCTCAGTATGTATGAATATTGTTCATAGATTAAATCGTTTATTTTTATTATATTGATATGCAATACCTATCATTGTTAGGGGCTGATATCCGATGGCGATCAATCTGCGGGATCTGGAGTACCTGGTGGCGGTGGAGGAGGAGCGCCATTTCCACCGCGCCGCCGAGCGTTGCTTTGTCAGCCAGCCTACCTTAAGCGGGCAATTGAAGAAACTGGAGGAACGGCTCGGGGTACAACTGATTGAGCGTAGCACACGTCAGGTGGTGATGACGGATGTGGGGATGGCGGTGGTGGCGCAGGCCAGGCGGGTTCTGTCGGCGGCCCGGGGTATCGAGGATATCGCACAGAGCTTTCATGATCCGATGGCCGGTGAGTTACAGGTAGGGCTCATCCCGACGCTGGCCCCCTATTTGCTGCCGCAGATCATGCCGCCATTAAAAAAGCGCTTTCCAAAGTTGAAGCTGTGGCTGCACGAGCAGCAGACGGCGGTGCTGCTGGAGCGGCTGCACAACGCCGAGTTAGACCTGCTTATTCTGGCGCTGCCGGTGGCGACTGAGGAGTTTGTGGAGCTGGATCTGTTTCGCGAGCCTTTCTGGCTGGCGATGCCCAAGGGGGATCCACTGGCAAAGCGCAAAAAGGCGAGCCTGTTGGATATCAACGAGCGGGAGCTGATGTTGCTGGAGGAGGGGCACTGTTTGCGTGAGCATGCGCTGGATGTCTGTTTGACTGCCGGGGCCGGCGAATATGCCGCATTTCACGCCACCAGCCTGGAGACACTGCGTCATATGGTGGGCGAGGGGATGGGGATCACCCTGATGCCGCAGCTGGCGCTGCCCAAACGACTAACCAAGATTGACCCGGTGGCCTATCTGCCCTTTACCGATCCGCCGCCCAGCCGACGGATCGGTATGCTCTATCGCAAGGGCAGTTATCGCGAAGAGGCCTTTCTCGCCATCGCCGAAACCATCCGCGAAACGGTGCAACTGTGAGGGAGATGCACAAAAGAATTTATGCCACAGAGCACACAGAGGTAAGGTCGTGGTTACCCGTGTTATCCATAAAGGTCCATGCTGTAGTCAACAGACTCCACACAATGCCGTGTTGAGTCGGACCAGAGCCAACCTTCCAGGCGTTTCTTCTCCGGGTACTCTGTGTCCTCTGTGGCTAAATATCCTTTGTGCTTTTCAACCTTCCGGCTTCGCTGTAAGCTACTGACATGCCATTGAAATTCACCAAAATGCACGGTCTGGGGAACGACTTTGTCGTGATCGATGCCATTAACCAGAATGTGTCGCTGTCATCCGAACAGGTTCGCTTCATCGCTGACCGGCGCTTCGGTATTGGTTGTGACCAGCTCCTGCTGGTGGAGCCGGCGCAGCAGCCTAACGTCGATTTTCGCTATCGCATCTTCAACGCCGACGGCGGTGAGGTGCAGCAGTGCGGCAACGGTGCCCGTTGTTTCGCCCGTTTCGTGCGCGAAAAGGGACTGAGTGACAGGGATGCCATTGTCGTGGAGACCGCCTCCGGGATCATCACCCTGACCATCGAGGCGGACGGGCAGGTGCGGGTGAATATGGGTAAACCCGATTTCAACCCGGCCAGTCTGCCGTTTCAGGCTGAGTCGGAGAAGCTCGTTTATGAGCTGGAGGCCGGTAATGAGGTGTTGGCTATCGGTGCGGTCTCCATGGGCAACCCCCATGCGGTGATGCAGGTGGAGGATGTGGCGCTTGCGCCGGTGGAGCGGCTTGGACCGATGCTGGAATCCCATCCGCGCTTTCCGGAGCGGGTCAATGTCGGCTTTATGCAGGTTATCGACAGGTCGCATATCCGCCTGCGGGTCTATGAGCGTGGCGCGGCGGAGACGCCGGCCTGCGGCACCGGGGCCTGCGCCGCGGTGGCGGTAGGGCATCGCTGGGGGATGCTCGCCGATGAGGTTCAGGTGAGCCTGCCGGGGGGAGAACTGGTGGTTCGCTGGGCCGGTGAGGGGGAGGATCTGTGGATGATAGGGCCGGCAACGACGGTATTCGAGGGGGTAATCGAGCTATGACAGAACAAAGTGGGGCGACAAAAAAGGAGAGAGAGCTCAAGGAGCGGGAGGTGGCCGATTATCTGCACCGCCATCCGGACTTTTTCTCCCGTCACGAATATTTGTTGGAGGAGATCACGATACCCCACGCGGGCAGCGGAAATGCGGTTTCGCTGATCGAGCGTCAGGTGGGTGTGATGCGTGAACAAAAGCTGCATCTGCGCAAGCAGCTGCACCAGCTGACCCTCGCCGCCAAGACCAACGAGGAGTTGCTGCGGCGTTTTCAGGGCTTGATCCTCAACTTGATCGACAGCGACAACCTGGATCAGGCCATCGTGTATATCCGTGACTCCCTGCAGGAGGGATTTCATGCCGATGCGGTGGAGCTTGTGCTGTTCGACTGCCCATCCCGGCCTGAGAATGTCTCCCGTGACGATAAAAGGTTGCAGCCCTTGCAGCGGCTGCTGCAGGAACGCTACCCGGTTTGTGGCCACTTTAGCCCTGAGCAGCGGGAACTGTTGTTTGGTAGCGGCGGCGAGGAGATTGCCTCGGCGGTGATTGTGCCGCTATGCGGTGAGGAGGGTGAGCCGTGTATCGGTTTGCTGGGTATCGGGAGTATCGATCCCAAACGTTACCATCCGGATATGGGGACGGTCTTCGTCGGCCATCTTGGCGCGGTGATTAACCGTATCTTCAGTTCGCACCTGGATAAATAGTATGAGCCCCGAGGCGGGAAAGTGGCTGGAGCGCTTTTTCGGCTACCTGCAGCACGAGAGGCGGCTATCACCCCTTACCCTCAAGAACTACCAAAGGGATCTGAGCCGCCTGCAGGAATATTGCGAGGCGACAGCTATTACCGACTGGACGGGGCTCGACAGTTTTGCGGTGCGCAGCTATGTCGCCTGGCGTCATCGCAAGGGGATCGGCGGGCGCAGTCTGCAGCGCGAGCTATCCGCCTTGCGCAGCTTCTATAATTTTCTTCTTCGCGAAAAGGTGGTGGGTAGCAATCCCGCTGTCGGAGTACCGGCGCCCAAAGCGGAAAAGCGCCTGCCCAAGGCACTGGATGTGGATCAGACCGCTCGCCTGCTGGATATTCGGGAGGATACTCCCCTGGCGCTGCGAGACAGGGCGATGATGGAACTGGTCTATTCCTCGGGGCTTCGTCTTGCCGAACTCATCTCGTTGGACCTTGACAGTATCGACCGCAGCGACGCCACCGTGCGCATCACCGGCAAAGGCGGCAAGACGCGGGTGGTGCCGGTGGGCCGGGCGGCGTTGCAGGCACTTGGCGAGTGGCTACGCGTGCGCGGACAACTGGCCTCTCCGGAGCTGCAGGCGCTATTCGTCAGCAAGGACGGCAGGCGCCTCTCACCCCGGAGCGTGCAGCAGCGCCTCAAGCAATGGTCGCAGAAACAAGGGCTGGACAGTCGGGTCCATCCGCACATGTTGCGCCACTCTTTTGCCAGCCATATCCTGGAGTCCAGCGGCGATCTACGGGCGGTGCAGGAGTTGCTGGGCCATGCCGATATCGCCACCACCCAGGTCTACACCCACCTCGACTTCCAACATCTGGCCAAAATCTACGACCAGGCCCACCCGCGGGCGCATAAACGCAAGAACAATAAAGAAGAATAGATGCGACAGCTGCAGCCGCTTCTCCAGCACACTGCCGTTGAATTCCCCGCTTCTCATCCCTATTTCTCATGTGTGAATTGACGGTTGCTCCCGGAGCCTGAAACCGGGTGTTTGCTGCAGCGACCGGATAGCCGGGCTCAACCGGGTGGTACTGTGCCCATCACCACGGACGGCCAAGTGTGATTAGACCGGTTTGCTTGCCGCCAGGTGCTTTCATTCCGAGCAGGCTGTCCCCATATAGGTTGCAGTGGCGGATGCCGCCTGAGTGATAAACCCGCTTTTTTTGGAGTTCACCGATGACTTCCACCCACCACCTACCGGCAGAGATCAAGCTGCACCGCAAGCGCCGGGTACTTGAGATCCGTTATGACGATGGCGCCCGCTTCGAGTTGCCCTGTGAGTACCTGCGCGTCCACTCTCCATCTGCCGAGGTACAGGGCCACCACAATGAGGGTGCGGTGCTGCAGGTGGGCAAGGAGGATGTGAATATTACCGATATGAAGCAGGTCGGCCAGTATGCGTTGAAGCTCTTCTTCGACGACAACCACAACAGCGGGCTCTTCACCTGGAATTACCTCTACGACTTGGGTGAGAATTATGACGCACATTGGGCTGATTACCTCCGCCGCCTGGAAGAGGCCGGCCATCAGCGCAGGGTGTCTGAGCCATAGGGCCATCGCACGTTGAATACTATGATGAATAACCACAGCCAGCGCAGTAAAGAGCGGACACCGACATTCGGGATGTATGAGCGCCACCTCCGGCGTAAAGATGGCAATCCGCTTTACGGTATTCCTGCGCCCCGCTATACCAGTGCGGACTATATGCAGGCGCGCCGTCTCGATAGCGAGGAGTTGAATGCCTTCCAGAGTGAAATGCGGGAGGTGATACAACAGGCTATCGATCTTCCCGCCAATGCCGAGAGTGAAGTGGTGCTGGAGCTCCGCGGCAAACTCGATCAGCTCTACACACGCTGCAGCGGCTTCGGCGACAGCTGCGATAGCCACAAGCAGTCGATACGTAAATTGATTGAGGTGGTTATGAATGCGGTCTGGGAAGCCTCAGCGGATGATCCCATGGCGCGTATGGAGCTTGAACAGGAAGAGGTGGCGCGGCAGCAACACTTCTACCTGCTCGAGTATCCCCTCATCTCCGATCTGATGCGTCCCGATACCCCGGTGAGTCAGGATGAGTTGATACCGACGCTGCTGCATGCCGAGGAAGATGAGCTCGAAGCGGTGATGTGGATGTTCGAGCCTGAACAGCTGCGGAACATCCGCCAAGAGGCTGAGTCATTGTTGCAGCAACGTCGCGATCAGGGATACCCATTATCTGAGGCATGGGAAAATTTTGAGCTTATCGTCGAGCATATAGAGTGTGAGTGTTAACGGACGGACTTTCCCCCCGCTCGACGCAGGCAATGCACTCACCGAAGTAACGGGGCTTAGTGTTGGCAGTGCGGGCAGTAGTAGGTGCTTCGCTGACCCAGGACGATCTGTTTGATCTGGCGGCCGCAGCCCGGGCAGGGCTCGTCTTTTTTGCCGTAGACATTCAGCTGTTGTGCAAAGTATCCCGGTTTGCCGTCTCCGCCGACAAAATCGCGCAGGGTCGTGCCGCCCTGCTCGATAGCCGCCGCCAGGACCGTCGTCACGGCATCGGCCAATTTTCGGTAACGCTCCAAACTGACCCTACCCGCCGCCCGTTTGGGATTGATACCCGCCAGATAGAGCGACTCGCTGGCGTAGATATTGCCGACACCGACCACCACCTTGCCGTCCATAATGAACTGCTTGACGCTGCTCTTTCGCCCCCGTGAAAGACGGTGGAGATAGTCGCCGTTGAAGGCCTCGTCGAACGGTTCGGGGCCGAGGTGGGCGAGAAGTTCGTGGTGCTGCGGCGCATCCTTCGTCCAGAGCACCGCACCGAAACGGCGCGGGTCGGTCAGGCGCAACGCTTTGCCGGTGTCGAGGACGATATCCACATGATCGTGTTTGCCCGCCTCGGCCGCGGCGTCGATGATGCGCAGGCTGCCCGACATGCCCAGGTGCAGGATCAGGGTGCCTTTATCGAAACCGAGTAGCAGGTATTTTGCCCGCCGTCCGACGCTGTTGATCCGCTGGCCGGCGAGCTTCTGTTTCAGCCCGCGCGGCACCGGCCGGCGCAGCTTTGGCTGGCGGACGATGACGTTGCTGACACGGTGTCCGCTGATGTGCGGCTCGATGCCGCGGCGGGTGGTTTCGACTTCGGGAAGTTCCGGCATGGTTTTCTGTTAGGTAGGGAGCGGTTGGCGTCGGTCTTGCCTCAAGACTGCCGCGCCATTATTTCATCATCGGCTCAGGAAGGGTAGCGGCGATCACTCTACAGGTTCTTGGGTGGATTGCGGTTGCGGCAATGACAACATCTCTTCACCGCTCTCGGCGGGGAAGCGGTACTGAATTCCAAGCTCGGGGCGGGCCAGAATAAAGTCGGGTTCGCGGGCGGTGAGCAGGAATTCCAGCGGCGCCTCCCGGCCTTTAAGCAAGATGCTGACAGGCTCCCCTTCCATACCGTCATATTCCTCAACACTCAGGGCCGAGGCGTATTTCCAGCCATCGAGCAGGCGGGTGACCCGGTCCGCCGAGTAGTTATCGGGTTCCGGCTCCACTTGCCAGCGCTTCTCCTGCCACCGCAGGCTCAGCTGTGGAAGGGTGAGGGCCTGTATCGAGGCGTCTCCGGGCAGCGGGCGCTTGTTGATGTAGCCGGGAAAGGTGCCGATGAGGTGGTAATAGAGGGTGTCGTTGATCAGGTGGACGGTATCGCTGTCGCCCAGCCTGACATAGCGGCGCTGGTCGAGCGGCGTTTGGGCGCCGAAGGCGATGCGGGTGGTGTGGTTGAGTTCCAGAACGACGCGCGGTTTGTCCAGTGCATAGTCGGCCAGTCCCCCTTTTTCCACCGTAAAGCGGCTCCGGCTCTTGGTGTCGGTAACGCGCAGCAGCGAGTCGGTGCGGTAGTCATCGGCGGCGGCTTTGAGTGGCTGCAGGAGTTGCCACGTGCCGCCGGGTTCGCGCTCCAGTTCGATCGTCGGCTGCCCCTGGCGATGGATCAGAATATGCTCGACCGCCTCGCGCTCGAACTGCAACAGCGAGGGCTGTTCCTTCGGCCCCTCGATTCCCGGCTCGAAAATCACAAGCAGCGCCAATGCCGCCACGACGAGCAGTAAGGCCAGATTGATCAGGATACTCTTTTTCATCGTCCTATTCGTGCGTCCAAAGTCGTCCGGGTTTCGTCCGCCGCTGCTAGCGTTTACGGCGCTTCCACCAAATGGTCAGCCCGCTGCCGAGAAGAATGCCGGGCAGGATGAGCAGAAAGCCAAAACCGATCACCAGCGACATACTTTTGCTAAGTTCGAGCTGGGTGTCGGGGGCGGCGCGCGGCGGGATGCTGATAAACTGATCGTCGCCGCTCAGCCAGTTGAGCAACCGCGCCCCCAGCTCCTGGTTGGCGCCGTTGCCGAGGAAACTGTTGGCGAGAAAATCGCCGTCACCGATCACCGCGATCCGCTGTTCGGTTGTCTGCTCACCGTTACCTTGTTCGCGACTTAACGCAACGCCGAGGGTCAATGGTCCGGGCAGATCTTCGCCCTCATCGAAACTGATGCTGCCTTCCATCGGTCCGGTCTCCGACCAACTGCGCGGCAGGCTGCGAAGCAGCGCCGTGCTCTGCCACGTCTCACCCTCGACCTTCAGGGCCTGCGCCTCGGGGAAGAGGGTGAGGGTGGTCAACTCCTCGGTGACCGGATGTTCGGGGTATTCGGCGACAACAATGAACGCCGGGTTGTCGATGCCCAGCATCTGCCCGGTGGGGTCCACCAGCAAGCCCGGCTCGAAGCTGATGCCGAGCTGCTCGGCGAGCGGGGCAAGGCCGTTGAGTTCACCCGGTTCGGTCAGCCAGAGCAGGTTGCCGCCCTCAAGCACATAGTTCTGAATGATGGACACCTCGCCCGGCAACAGTTCCACCTGCGGGCCGGCGATGACCAGGGCGGCGGTGTTGTCGGGAATGGACGGTGTGGCGCCGAGATTGAGGCTGTCGAAGCGAAAGCCCTTCTGCGACATCTGCTTGCCCCATTCGCCCAGGTCGTGATTGGCCTGGCCGTCGATGCGCCGTTCGCCGTGACCGCTCAAGAACAGCACACGTCGCTCGCCGCTGCGCAGCAGTCGCTGCAGGGCGTTGGTCAGGGACTGTTCGCCGATGTTCTTGAGGTTTTCGGCGCGTCCGTCGTATTCAACCCGCAACTCACCGTCGAGGGTGATGCCCAGTGTGCGGACCTTCTCCGGGTGCTGGTCCGGGTCGAGAAATTCCAGGGTAAGCTCCTTCTTGATGCGCCGGTAGCGGTTCACCAATTCGCGGGTGCGTTTGCGCAGGCCGGAGAGGTCATCGGCGCGGCTGAAGGAGGTGAGCTTGACAGGTCCCTCCATCTTCTCCAGCAGCGTAATCGTGGCCTCGGAGAGGGTGTGGCGGTTGCCGGCGGTCCAATCTGACTGGAAGTGGTAGCGTGTGCTGAGCCAGGCCAGCAGGCCGATGGCGATGAGAAACAGCAGCACGAATGTCCAGGTTTGCAGTCGTTGTTGTCGGTGGAGCTTCTTGTTGACTTGCATGGTCGGTTCCTTATAGCCGTTCGGCATCCAGGCGGCGGATGCTGAGGACCAGGAAGGTGGTGATGAAAAGCAGGTAATAGACGACGTCGCTGCTGTCGAACAGCCCACGCAGCAGTGCCTGGTAATGGGTTTGCAGTGAGAGGTAACTCAGCACCGAAGTGCCGCCGGCGGACTGACCGGTCCACTCGATAATCCACAGCAATAGCAGCAGGCCGAAGGTGCTGATCGCCGCCACCACCGGTTGCGCGGTGAGGGTGGACATGAAAAGACCGGCGGCGGCGAAGGCCGACAGCATCAGCACGACGCCGAGCAGGTTGGAGGCGAGCAGGCCGAAGTCGAGGGTGCCGATGGTCAGCAAGGACAACGGCATCAGTGTAATCAGCCCCAGCATAATGGCAAGAAAGCCGAGGATGCCGAGGTACTTGCCCAGCACGATCTCGGTGATGGAGACCGGCGCCGAGAGCAGTAGCGGCAGGGTACGGCTCCGGCGCTCCTCGCTGATAAGGCGCATGGTCAAAAGCGGAATCACCAGCAGCAGGATCAGCGTGGCGCTGGAGAACATGGGCGCGACGATCACCTCGGTGGCCCCCGGCGGGCTCTCCATCATCGCGAGCTGCGACTGGTAGGCGGCATAGACATCCAGCTGGCCGAGAAACATCCAGGCGAGGATGAACAGCACCACCGCGAGGATGGTCCAGGCCAGCGGTGAGAGGAACAGGCTGCGCAGCTCTCGTGCGGCAATGGTGGCGATCATACGGCGTCCTCCTTTTCCTCGGTGGTGGTGATGTTGACGAAAACATCCTCCAGCGAGAGCCGCTCCGGGGTCAGCTCATACAGCCCCCAGCCCTCGGTGACGGCCCGCTCGGCCAGGGCCTCGGCGGGGCTCTCATCCGGCGCGTGGGTAAGGCGCAGGCGGCCGTTATCCAGCATCTCCACCGCCTCTACCCCTTTGATGGACTCCAGCGCTCCGACGGCAGGGGGGCGGCGCAGGCCGATCAGCAGGCTGGAGCTTTGCATGCGCCGCTCCAGCCCCTCGATGCTGTCGTTCAGCACCAGCCGTCCGTGGTTGATGATCTGCACTCGATCGCAGGTGGCCTGCACTTCGGGCAGGATATGGGTGGAGAGGATCACGCTGTGCTCGCCGCCCAGCTCGCGGATAAGCCGGCGGATCTCGCGGATCTGGATCGGGTCCAGCCCCACGGTGGGCTCATCCAGGATCACCACCTCCGGCGAGTGGATGATCGCCTGGGCGATGCCGACCCGCTGCTGGTAGCCCTTGGAGAGGTTGTTGATGAGGCGCCCTCCCACCTCGGTCAGGCCGCAGCGCTCCTTGGCGTAGTCGACCGCCGGGCGGTGCCGGTCACGCGGCAGCCGGTTGAGACGGACGCAGAAGCGCAGGAATTCATCCACGGTCAGCTCACGGTAGAGCGGTGGCTGTTCGGGCAAAAAGCCCATCGCCCGCTTGGCCTCCTTGGGTTGCTCAAGGATATCGATGCCGTTGATGCGGACGGAGCCGGTGGTCGGAGCCAGGTTGCCGGTGAGCATCTGCATGGTGGTGGATTTTCCCGCGCCGTTGGGGCCGAGAAAGCCCAGCACCTCGCCGCGGCGGACCTCGAAGCTGACATCATCGACCGCCAGGGTCTCCCCGTAACGGCGCGAAAGGTGTTCTGCCTGAATCAGTGTGTCGTTTTCCATGTCACCC
>JAWOIT010000061.1:0-8557 GCA_046484535.1 Pseudomonadota bacterium
GCGCCGCCGCCGAAAGCGGAGAAGTCCACAGTGACGGCGCTGATGGTGTCGCTGTTGTTGTCGCCGATAGCGGTGTCGTCCCAGGTGACGGTGACGGTGTCGCCCACCTTGAAGGCGCCGCCGGTGCCGCTGGCGCCGGAAAGAGAGATATGGGCTTCGCTCACGGAGGGACCCAAGCGGTCGACGGTGTGGGCGGTACCGCCGGTGTAGCCGGCCGGGGTATTGCCGGCCCCGTCCTGAATGTCGGTCCCGCTCTTGAGGTCGAGACGCAGGGTACCTTCACCGGTGATGGTGTCCACGGTGACGGTGTAGGTGGTACCGGAGCCGGTAACATTGGCGATATTGCCGGCCGCGCTGCCGGTGGCGGTGAGTGTGAAGTCGTCGGTGGTGACGTTGCTGACGCTCTCGTCGAAGGTGACGGTGAAGTCCACCGAGGCGTCGCCGGCGCTGGGGGAGCCCGACGGGGCGCTGCCGGTGACGGCGGGGGCGACGTCATCGTTCACGGTTACCCCAAAGCTCTCGCTATAGGTCGCGTCTCCATCGTTGGTTTGAATGCGGACCGAGTAGGTGCCGTCCGCCAGGGCCGTGGGGTCGTTAGCGCGCAGTTCATCGCCGTTGATGTTGAACGAGGCGTTATCGGTATCGCCCGTTCCGGCGACGAGGCTGTAGGTAAAGCTCTCGCCGGTATCGGCGTCGACGGTGGAGGCGGTTCCGACCACGACGTTGCTGCTGCCCTCGCTGTGACGAACCGTTGCGTCGGATAGGAACAGATTTGTCGGCACATCGTTGATCGAGGTGGAGACAACCGTAGCCGTGCTATCGCTGGTGGTGTCGGTGCCATCGTTCGCGGTGATGGTGAAAGCGGTCGTCTCCGTACTGCCCGGTGCCACGCGGTTTTCGGTCGGGTCGAATACCAGGGCCCGAAGCGCGTTGGTGGCGCCGGTGGTGTCCGTCGCCGCCAGGCTGTAGGTGCCGTTGCCGTTGTCGGTGAAGCCGCTGCTGGTCAGGGAGGCGACGGTAAAGGCCCCCTTGGCCTGGGTATCCAGGGCGACGGTGAGCGCGACGGTGTCGCCGTCGTTATCAGCGACAGTGGCGCTCGAGAACGGACTGATGGTTCCGGTATCGTTCACCGCCTGACCGGCAGAGGTGCCGCTGATGGCCGGGGCGGTATTGGCGGCAGTAAAGGTAATCTGATCGAAATAGAACTGATCGGCTGAAGCCGGCGTCATGGTAAATGAGGTGACACCCGTAAAACTGCTGAGGTCGACCACGGTGGCGTCGGCAAGATAAGCAATGGGGCCGCTTGAAACGTCCGTGTGGCCGCTCGCTGAGAAGGTGGCGGTTGTGCCGGAGCCCGATGCGGTCAACAGTTCAATCGTCCCCATATTGACCGCTTGAGAGAACGTGAAGGTGTAGATGGTCCCGGAATTGGCGTAATTGGTGGATGCATACGCCGCCATGCCTTCCAGGTTCCACAGGCCACCCGCCGAATACAGCCCCATATCGGTTGGGTTGCTGGCGGAAATCGTCAGCGTGACGCCGGCAACCGTTTCACTCACTGTCAATCCGTCATCCGATGCGGCGGTATCCCAGTTGAACTCCAGTGCCGCGGCCTCGGCGGGCAGCATGCAAGCGAGCGCGGCGACAAGAGTCAGAACGTTGCGGCGATGGGTAAGCAACTGCATGGTCTTTTCCTTAAGTCCTTATAGCGCCTAATAGGTCGGCGAGTGGAAACAGCTTTTGAGCAGAGAGGTTTATAGTGAGGATTCACAACAGCGCGTCAGCGAAGCGACGTTTCACCTGATGGTTCGCAGCAAAAACCTATCTCCCTTGCGAGAGAAAACGGCATGGTGAACGGCATTGGCGCACCACACCAACCCCCCATTTCTAATCTATTGTTTCGGTTATCCTCCCTAAAATCAAGAATAAAGTTAAACTCAAACGTGCAAAATGCCGAATAAACCTGCTCGGCTGTGTTTTGGAACCGAAAGACAGCCGGTCCTGCCGGACCGATGACCAGCTTTATGAAAAACGCTTGCTCTAATCGAAACGTGAATATTCAGATCGTTAACCGCCCTGTTTTAAACAGCTAGCGTGAACTAAGCGAGAACCAGCCCAAACCGCGCCGAAAAAGTTTACAAACCTAACGGTTACAGACACATTCAAATGCAACCGCGAACTTATTGAGGTTGCGCCGTTCATTGCTCCTATGAGATAAAACAAGTCGTCGCTGGTGAGCCCCCCGCACGGCCTCCGGTCGACAGACGGACTAACCAACAATCAACAAAAATATTCAGGAGCTTTCAATGGATCCGTTTATCGGAGAGATCAAACTACTCGGGTTTCAGTTCAATCCCACCGGCTGGGCACACTGTATGGGCCAGCTGATGTCCATCAGTCAGAATCAGGCCCTTTTCTCGCTGATCGGCACCTACTATGGCGGCGACGGCAGGACCACGTATGCGCTGCCGGACCTTCGTGGGCGCACGCCTCGGGGCCAGGGCACCGGGCCCGGGCTGGGCACCGTGAATATGGGTGAGCAGGCCGGCATGGAGTATCAATCGCTGAGCTTGAATGAAATGCCGCCCCATAACCACCCGGCCTCTTTCGTGCCCGACCCCAGCCACCCACCGCATACCCAGGCCGCCACCGACGCCGCCAATACAGCTGCACCGGAAGAAGGTGCTTATCTGGCAAACGGAAAAGTCAATCTCAATGACGATGTCCGCTCTTATTTCAGTGGATCCCCATCGGGGATCGTTAACCTGGGGGGCGGTGTTGCCGGAAGCGGCAGCGTCAACGTCGACCCCTCCGGCGGAGGCTCCCCCTTCAGCACGATGAACCCCTATCTCGGCATGAACTTCAGCATTGCCCTGCAGGGCATCTTTCCAACCCGGGATTAATTGACGCAAGAGTCGAACGGGCCGGGCCGGTAGTCGGCCCGGCCGCAATACGGATGCGAAATATGCTGGAGACACTCTCGGCGGCCGATTTCGAGCCGTTTCTGGGCAAAACTTGTGATCTAATCCTGGCGCCGGAGGCGCGGGTCCGCACCACGATTCACAAAGTGATGGAGAGGCCGAACCACCGCTCGCCGCTGGACCCCCACGGGCGCACGCCGTTTTCGGTCTGGTTTCTCGGCCAGGAGGGGGAGCCCGCCTTCGAGTCGGCCATCTGTTCGCTGCAGCTCGGGGAAACGGAGATTGAGGGGGTTTACATCAACCGCATGATTCCCGCCGGCCCGGAGCGGGACCGGGCCTGGTATCAGCTGGTTTTCAACTGATTGCGTGCCCTGGATTCCTGCTCACTCAACACCGTTTGTCTCTAGGTTGGCCTTCAGGCCGACACGTGGTATCAACGTTGGCAGCGTCGGGCTAAAGAGCGACCTACGCGGTGAGTAGTCTTTATGGGAAGCCTTCAGGAGACCGATGCAGCCGGATACCAGGCCCAGCGCTCGGCGGGGCCGACGACGCCCTCGAAGCGGAAACCCAGGCGATAGTAGAACTGTTTGGCCCGAAGATTGTTGAAATCGACCGAGAGGCTGACGGGCGCCATCACCTTTACGGCGGCCATCTGCACGGCCTTGAGGACAGCCGCACCGTAACCGCGGCTGCGGGCGGCGCGGATCAGCGCCAAATCGATCACATGCACTTCGTTGGCGCCGAAATCGACGGTGACCCGTCCGATCCGCTCGCCCTGCTTTTCGACAATGTAGTAGAGCGCGTTGGGAAAGGCGGTGCCGTAGCCGATCGACTGCGCCTTCATCTGCATCTCGATGAGTTCTTCGACAAAGTCCGCTTCGGCATCGAGCAGCAGCAGGTCCTCCCGTGTCTCACGGTAGAGGAGTTCGATGAAAGGATTGTCCGTATCCCTGGCGGGGCGTATGTGAAGTCCCTCCGTCAGGTTTCCGCCTAAATCGCTCATCGTCGTTTTTTTGTCCGTTTTTACCGAGGGCACGTTGATAACTCACCGGCGACTCGGGTGTCAAGCTCCCCTTGGGGAAAACGAGCATTTCCGACCAACAAGAAAAAAGGAGAAAGGAGAATAGCCATGGGCAATACCGTTACCATCCTTCCCGGCGATAAGAAATTCTCAACCATCACCGAAGCCCTGGATAGCCTCACTGATGCGAGCGAAAGCAATCGCTACACCCTGATGTGCAGCGCCGGGACATTCGAGGAGCGTGTGCGCCTCAAGCCTGGGGTGATCCTCATGGGCCAGGACTACGGCGACGACACCATTATTACCGCAGAGGCCTCACCGGACGGTGAAGGCACTGTCGTTGCCGCGCCCCACGCGGCCATTAACAAATGCACCGTGATTGCCACCGCGAAGGCGGGCGGGCAGCTACCGGTGGCTGTGCAGGCCAAATCCGCCGACTGGTTCCGCGCCGCGAGCTGCAAGCTTTACAGCCGGGCCGAAGCCACCAACGGCGTCCAGAACACCACGGTATCGATCAACTTCATCGGCGGCTCCGGCGAGAAGTGTTTCGTCAGCCTCACCAACTGCGAGATACGCAACGAGTGCTCCGGTATCAGCGGGTCGGCGCAGGCGGTAACCGCCGGGGCGAACACCACTCTCTCGCTGCGCGAATGCAAGCTGCACTCCAACCCCGACAAGGGCGATGCCACGGCGCTGCTCTCTTATAAAGGGGGGGTGGTGACCGCAGAGCGATGTGATATCCACTGTGACGACTGGGCTATGCAGATTGCCATGGGAGAAGGCAGCCTGGAGGCGAAGAACTGCACTTATAGCGGCAGGGTGGGCGATGGGGTGAAGATTGTCTCCAGTCAGGAAACGTCAGATGACCGAGGATAATCTGACGCCGGATGCCTTCGGCGACGCCTGCCGGCGCATCACCGACAACGACCGTGCGCCCGGAGAGCGGCTGGAAGCGGCCCGATCACTTTTCGACGGACTCTCCCGTGCTGCCGGGCTCGACGGGATGAAAAACGCAGAAAAGGAGATGGGGCTGCCCAACGGGGTCGCCATTTCCGCGCTGGACGCCGCCCGTTGCCTGCTGGAGTTCCTGCGCACGGGGCGCTTTATCGAGGGCCTTCGGCTGGCCATCGCCGAAGCCCAAAAGCGCTTTCCCGGCGAAAGGATTCGGGTGCTGGATGCCGGCTGCGGCCCCTTCGCCCTGCTCGCCCTGAGCCAAACGACCTGGTATGCCCCCGAAGAGGTCGGATTCATTCTGCTCGACTGCCAGGCGGATGTCCTCTCGGCCGCCGAAAGGTGTGTCGGTGCACTGCAAGGCGGCGACTACGTTATTGACGTCGTTTGCGCCGATGCGACCCGTTATGTATCTCCGGAAGGCTCCGAACCGCATGTTTTGGTGACAGAGACCATGACCCACGGTCTCGGCCGCGAGCCGCAGGTGGCGATCGCCTCGAACCTGGTCAAACAGTTGGTTCCCGAAGGCGTGATGGTGCCGGAGGCGGTCACGGTGGAACTCGCCCTCCTTCACCCACCCACAACCGAGAACCAACCGCCGCCAAGGTGGTCGAAGCCGGTGGTGAGGCTCGATTTGGAGAGCGCGCGTCATGGGCTGGGGCGCGCGAAATTCGAGGTGCCGGCTCCAGTGAATAACGAGCGCTTTTTTCTCACTACACGTATCGACGTCTTCGGTCCAAGCAGGCTGGAGATGAACGACTGCTCGCTCACCCTCCCCGTCTATCTGGGCGGCGGCGAACGGCTGCGCGGTGGCGAAAGCGTGGCGTTCTCCTACCGTTCCAGCGGTTTCCCCGGAATCATTTGGGAAGGGGTCGGCTATTGCAATCCGCCGGGGCGAATGCCGGAACCCGAAGCGGAAAACGTCGGCACGCTGTAACCTTTCCGGTGCGGAAATCTGATAGCCTAAGCGGGTATTCCAAATGGTTTCACTCCGAAACAGCGAACGGTTTCAGCCCTGCGCCAAAGGGCTGCGACTCGGTGGATTGTCGGCCTGAAGGCCGACCGACACGCAAACGGTTTTGGAGGCAGCCCGGACATCCGCTTACCTAGCGCGGTAACTCACCCGACCTCATCCAGTGCCTCGAGCTCGACAAGCAGGGACCTGGCCTGCTCCAGGCTGGGTGGCGGCGGCGAATCCAGCCACTCCAGACTGGTCGCATCCGTTACCCCCCCAACCAGCCAACTCCAGCACCAAAGGGGCGAGATCCGCCTCGATGATCTCCGGGGTGTTGTAAGGGACCAGCCCCTGCTGGGTGCGCTCCCCCCCAGAGACGGTAGGCCCTACCGGGGCCGGAGTTCGGAGTCAGAGTAAAAACACCCCTCATACACCTCAATCTTTGATGACCCTTGTAGCCACAACTTACATAACCTTTAAGTACTTGTCTTTTGGAGGTGAGCCGTGCACATATCCCTGACTGCCGAACTGGAGTCACGCGTTAAAGCCAAGGTTGAAAGCGGCTTATACAATAACGCCAGCGAGGTCATACGCGAAGCACTGCGTTTTATGGACACACACGAAGATTGGATTCACGAAGTGAAGCTGGCTCACCTTCGTGAACAACTAAAAGTTGACACGGACCAACTTGAGCGTGGCGAAGGCATTACAATCGAATCAAAAACCGCCCTGGATTCATTGTTTGACGACATTAAGGGGTAGGCCGTCAGATGCCATCCTACCAACTCGCCGTTGCGCCGGTCGCTAAAAATGATCTGAATGAAGTTTACCGATACGGACTTCGGCAGTAGGGCCAAACCCAGTCCGATAGTTATCTGGGATTGATCAGGGACCAGCATTGGTCGTTGACTGAGCAGCCGTTAATGGGCGTCGAACGCATAGAACTTCCACCTGGCACGAGAAGCCTGGCTTTACAAAGCCATACCTTGTTTTACCGCGTCATGACAGGCAGGGTAGAAATCATTCGTATTCTTCATTGATGGCAAGACCCACAGCGCCACTTGCAAAGTTCGGTGGCAGAGTAGCTCCTCAATCTGGAGTTCGGGGTCATGAGTTCCCCGCGAGTTCAGCATAAAAGAGCGCCGTTTTTCGCCCACGGGGTGGGCTGCTACGGGTGCAACATTATTTCCTCGGCTTCGCCCGAGCGGTCGCCGGGGCACTCCACGGGTCGTCAGGCCAGGGATGTTTAGGATAGCGTCCCTTCATCTCCTTTTTCACCTCCGGGTAGGTGTTCTCCCAGAAACTCGACAGGTCCTGTGTCACCTGCAGTGGACGCCGCGCCGGTGAGAGCAGGTGGAGCTTAACCGCCACCCGGCCGCCGGCCACATTGGGCGTCTCGGTCTGACCGAACATCTCCTGCAATTTCACCGCCAGTACCGGCGCCGAGCCGTCGGCGAAATACTCCAGTCGGCGCCGGGCGCCGCTGGGTACCGTGAACTGCTCCGGTGCCTCGGTATCGAGCCGCTGCTGCAGCGGCCAGTCGAGCAGGCCTTGCAGAGTCGCCACCATATCGAGCCGCGCCAAATGGTCGCGCCGGTTGATACCGACAAGCCACGCAGGCAGCCACTCCGCCAGCGAGGCGTAAAGGGCGTCGTCAGAGAGGTTGGGCCAGCCCGCCTCCGGCTGCCAGTGACGCAGCGACTCGACCCGGGCCTGGAGTTGGCGGGCGGCCTCGTTCCACGGCAGGGATTCAAGTCCCATCTGCTTAACCCCTTCGAGCATGGCCGCACTCACCGCCTCTGCCGACGGGTGATCCAGCGGCCGCCGGGACAGCGCCAGTGCCCCCAGGCGTCGCTCCTCGTTGGCCACCACCGCGCCGGACTGACCGTCCCAGCGGACACCCGCCTCGGTGGTGATCCGCTGGGCGAACAGCTGTTCGAGCTGTCGCTGCGCCACCGGGGCGGCGAGGAAGATGCGCCCCTCGCGGCCGGCGGCATCGAGACTGGCCGCCACCAACCAGTCGGGGGCGGCGGCACACTCGCTGGGCAGCTGCGCACCGCGCCCATTGCTCAGCCGATAGCGCCCCTCTCTCGTGTCGCGGCGGCGGGCGACACGGTCGGGGTAGGCCAACGCCAACCACTGACCGACCTGGTACTCATCCACTTCGCCGTTGTCCACCTCCAGCCGCAGGCGGCGACGCCACTGCCTGGCCGCCCGCTCGGCGGCGGCGCAGGCACCGGGTTCGGCCCCATCGGCCCGGATGGCGCTACGCCCATCGGCACGCCAGCGGCGCAATACTTCCACGCGCAGGGCCAGGTCACAGCGGCGTTCATCACGCAGCCGTCGCAGCGGGTCGCGCTCGGCGAGGATGGCAGCGAGATCGCAGGCCAGTGCCCCCTGCCCCTCCTCCGTGGCCTTGAGCAGCATATGCGCCAGTCGCGGATGCAGCGGCAGCCCTGCCATACGCTCGCCATGAGCAGTGATACGGCCCGCCACATCCAGCGCCTCAAGCTCAATCAGCAGTGTTCGGGCCTGGTCCAGACTGGATTCAGGCGGCGGGTCCAGCCACGCCAGGCCGGTCGCCTCCGTTATCCCCCAGCGGGCCAACTCCAGCGCCAGTGGCGCCAGATCCGCCTCGGTGATCTCCGGGGCATTATAGGGAACCAGCCCCTGCTGGGTCCGTTCGCCCCAGAGGCGATAGGCCACACC
>JAWOIT010000125.1:0-18983 GCA_046484535.1 Pseudomonadota bacterium
GGTGCGATCACCTCGGCCATGATGCGTTCGTGCACCTCGGGGGTGACCACCGGGGCGGGGGAGTAGGCGCCCATGCCGCCGGTGTTGGGGCCGGTGTCACCCTCGCCGACCCGTTTGTGGTCCTGGCTGGTGGCCATCGGCAGGATATGTTCGCCGTCGACCATGCAGATGAAGCTTGCCTCCTCGCCCTCAAGAAACTCTTCGATCACCACGCGGTGGCCCGCCTCGCCGAAGGCGTTACCGGCGAGCATGTCCTTCACAGCCGCCTCGGCCTCTTCCATGGTCATGGCGACGATAACGCCTTTGCCCGCGGCCAGGCCGTCGGCCTTGATCACGATGGGGGCGCCTTTCTCTTTCAGGTAGGCCAGTGCCTTGTCCACATCGGTGAAGTTGGCGTAGTCCGCGGTGGGAATATTGTGGCGGGCGAGAAAATCTTTGGTGAAGGCCTTGGAGCCCTCCAGCTGGGAGGCGGCCTTGCTCGGTCCGAAGCAGCGCAGACCGGCGGCCTCGAAGGCATCGACCACGCCGATCACCAGCGGCGCCTCGGGTCCGACGATGGTCAGCGCCACATCATTGTCGCGGGCGAAGGTGACCAGCGCCTCGATGTCCTCAACACCGATGGCCACGTTCTCCAGCTTTGGCTCGCGGGCGGTACCGGCGTTGCCGGGCGCGACGAAGACCTTCTCCACCTCGGGCGACCGGGCCGCCTTCCACGCCAGGGCATGCTCGCGACCACCGCTGCCAATCACCAATACGTTCATCTGATTCGCCTTTTTATCTTTACAAGTCTTATCGATGCCGCAGCGCCGCGGCCGTTTTCGTGGCGCCAGATTGTACCACAGGGTTCCTACCGCGTAGCGTCGGCAGAAAGGCGCTCAACGCAAAGGCGCAAAGACGCAGAGGACGTAAAGAAAATAAACTTATTTGCGATCGCTGTGGGACTATGGCTTAACAGCCAGAGCAAAACCAGCATTAAGCTTTATTACAACCCTTGATAGCCTTTGCGCCTTTGCGTTTAGCCATCTTCCCAATCAAACCGTCTTGCGGTGGCCGTCGGGTTTCCAGGCCGGGGCGATGACGTCGGGCATTTCGGAGCGCTGGAGCAGCCGCGCCGGGGTGAGTGCAAAATCCCCGTAGCGCTCGTTCACCGCATCCATCACTGTATTCTCCTCCCGCAGCATTTCATTGTCGGCGAACAGGTCGAGCTGCTGTTTGGCCGGGCGCGGGTCGAGGGCGGTGACCTGGATCTGGTGCACCGGCTCGCCACGCCAGTGGTTGTCCATGACAAAGCGACAGAGGCGGAAGATGGCGCGGCCGTCGTTGCCGGCCAGCGGCAGTTTGAGCTTGTCGCCGGCCCAGCCGTAGTCGCCCTTCCAGCCGACGAGAAAACGCTGCGCCTCCATATCGTGGCGACGCAGGCGGGCGCCGACCTTTTCGCTCATGTGCAGGAAGTAGGTGAGCAGCACCTCTTTGTCCCGTGTGCCGGGCGGTACCACCTTGCCGTGGCCGATGGATTTGGGCGGCGCGACCTCCTGGTGGATGCCGTCCGGGTCCTCGCCCTGGCACATCAGCCAGATGCGCCGTCCCAGGTTGCCGAAGCGCCGGGCCAGCACGCTGATGGGCAGCCGGTGCATCTGGCCGCAGGTGTGTACGCCGTGGCCGGCGAGAAAGGCGCCGATTCCCTTGGCGATGCCGCTGAGCTCGGTGGTGGGCACCCCGGCCAGGCGCTGTTTCGCCTCCCACGGCGGGATCACGGTAAAGCCGTCGGGTTTGTTGAGCTTGGCGGCGAACTTGGCGGTGGTCTTGTCGCCGCTCACGCCCACCGAGCATTTCAGCCCGGAGATCGCTTCGACCCTTTGCTTGACCAGGCGGGCGATGCGCACCGGGGTGCCGTGCAGTTTCTGGCAGCGGGTGACATCGAGAAAGGCCTCGTCCACCGAAAAGACCTCCATGTCGGGACAGATGTCGCGCAGCCCCGCCATGATGGCGGTGGAGACGGCGGCGTAGGCCTTGGGGCGGGTGGGGCGCTGGATGATATCGGGGCAGCGCTCCCGGGCCTCTTTCAGGCGCATGCCGGTCTTTATGCCGAAGGCGCGGGCTTCGTAGGAGCAGGTGATGATGGTGGTGCCCTCGGTGCCGTTGGTCACGGCCACCGGTTTGCCCTGCAGCTCGGGAAAGTCGCGCTGTTCGACCGAGGCGAAAAAGGCGTTCATGTCCACCAGCACGATGGCGCGCGGCCAATAGGCGGGACAGCTTGTCGCCGGCGAAGCCATTACAGGTAGCTTCGTAGCTGGCCGATCACCCGACCCTGGATGGCGATCCGCTCGGCAGCGTAGCAAAGGGGGAGGAGGGTGCTGTTGGCCGGGTGCAGGGTGACGGTGCCGTCGCGGTTGTTCTCCAGCCGCTTGAGGGTCGCCTCCTCACCGTCGATGAGCGCCACCACCACCTCGCCATCGTCGGCGCGGTCGCAACGTTCGATCACCACCATGTCACCGTCGAGGATCCCCGCCTCGATCATCGAATCGCCCTGCACTTTCAGCAGGAAGCGACCCGCGCCCATGAAAAACTCCGCCAGATTGACCTCGTCCCGGCCGGGGATCGCCTCGATGGGGCGGCCGGCGGCGATGCGCCCCAACAGCGGCAGGGTCGGTTGGGCGGCCTCTTCGTCGGTGAGGGTGATACCGCGGTGGCGTCCCGGCTGCAGGGTGATCAGCCCCTCATCGGCCAGCGCCTGGACATAGCGGTGTACCACCCCCTTGGAGCGGATCCCCAGCCCCTCGGCGATCTCGCTCAGCAGCGGTGCGCGGCTGTGGCGGGCGATGTAGCGGCGGATGAAGTGATAGGTGTCCTGCTGGCGGTCGGAAAGCATTTCGTAGGTTCTCTAAAGGTTCTCAATGGAGATAGTAGAGAACCTTTTGAGTACTTTCAAGGTTGTGACAGGGGAGGGCGGCCCGGAATATGGGTCGGGGCGGGCTCACTTCTTTTTGCTTTTACGTCGCTGCGTATGCCGGTCCACCCACAGATCCACCGTCCCCCAGAACCACTCCTGCAGGCGCCGGTACCAGGGCCGTCGGTGCCAGTTTTCGTAGTGAATTTCATGGCTTTGGCTGAAATCCTCCTCGAACAGCTCCCGCACCTCCAGCGCCAGTGCCGGGGCGAGCAGTTCCTGATTGGCCTCCAGGTTCCAGCGCAGGTTCCAGCGATCCACATTGCTCGAGCCGATGGTGACCCACTCGTCGCAGAGCAGCACCTTGGCGTGCAGAAAACGCGGCTGGTACTCGTAGATACGCACACCGTTGCGCAGCAGTCGGGCGTAGAAACGGCGTCCGGCATGGCGTACCGCCGGGTGATCGGTGTGGGGACCCGGCAGCAGCAACCGTACATCCACACCGTACTTGGCGGCCCGGCGCAGCAGCCGGCGGATTTTGCGCGAGGGCAGGAAGTAAGCGGTGGCGAGCCAGATGCGCTCCTCGGCATTGCGCAGGTGTTTGATCAGGGAGCGTTTGACCCCGGCATGCCCCGGCGAGTTGAAGACGACCCGGCCGCAGTCGGCGCCCGGCGAGGCGGGCGTTGCGGGGGAGGGGAGTTTGAGAGCGGGGAGCGCCCAACGGTTCCAGTTTTGCTCAAACAGGTGCTGCCAGTCGGCCACCACCGGCCCCTGCGCTCTTACCATGATGTCGTGCCAGGCGCCCGGGTTGTCGGTCATGTCGAAGTCATCGGTCAGCCCGACGCCGCCGGTAAAGGCGCTGGCGCCGTCGACCACCAGCAGCTTGCGATGATCCCGCCGCAGGTTGCGCCGCAGGCTGCCGTAGCGCAGCGGGTTGAAGTAGGCGATATTCACCCCGCCTTTTTGCAGCGTGCGCAGGTCGTGATGGTGCAGGCCACGGGCGCCGAAGTCATCCAGCAGCAGGTAGACCTGGATACCGCGCCCGGCGGCGGCCGTCAGGGCCCGGATAAAGCGCTCCGCGACCCGGCCGGACTCAAACAGGTAGAGCTCCAGCAGCACATGGCTGCGGGCCGCGTTGATGGCCTGCAACATGGCGGGAAAGAACTTGTCGCCATCGACCAGCAGCTCGAAGCGGTTATTTTCGCGCCATGGATAGCGGTAGTGTTTGATCTTGGCGGTTACCATAAAACCAGGTGCAGCTACTCCCTGGGGATGATGTCCAGCCGGCCGTTTTCAACCAGCAGCGCCAGCTCTCCGGCAAGCAGCTGCTGCAGTGCATTACCGGCGATGGCGGCGCGCCAGCCGTGTAGTAGTGGCGTCTCTTTCTCTCCCATCAGTAGCTGCTCCAGTTCGCGCCGACCGGCGACCGCACCGGGGCTGATGTTTTGCTGACGGCAGCGTTCGCGCAACAGCGCCATCATGGCATCGACCAGGGGTTCCTGCTCCAAGGGCAGGCGTTTGCCGGCTTTCGGTTTGGGCCATTGTTCCTTTGGTCGCTTCCGTGCCTCGGCAATGATTTGTAGCAGGGTCTCCCCGTGGCGCTGTACGGTCGCATCCTCCAGGCCGCGAATGCGTTTTAATTTGGAGAGCTCCTGCGGCATCTGTTTGGCCAGATCCAGCAGGATGTCGTCCTTTATGATCCAGCGCCGCGGGCGGTCACTCTGCTGCGCCCGCTCCTCCCGCCAGGCGGCCAGGGCCTGCAGGACCGCAAGCTGCACCCCTTTGAGGCGGTTGCCGCCCTTGAGCCGGCGCCAGGCCTGTTCCGGCGGGTTGCTGTAGCGGGACGGGTCGGTCAGCTCATCGAAATCGGGCTGCAGCCACTGTTCGCGCCCCAGCTCGGCCAGCGTGTTGCGCTGGCGCAGATAGACCTCGCGCAGGTGACGCACATCATCGGCGGCGTACTCCAGCAGGGCGGTCTCGAGGGGGCGCCGGCACCAGTCGGCGCGTGCGTGGGCCTTTTCCAGTTCGATGCCCAGTTCGATCTTCACCAGGTTGCCGTAGCCGATCTGCTCGCCGTGGCCGAGCAGGGTGGCGGCGATCTGGGTGTCGAAGATGGGTGTCGGCACCTCGCCGCGCATCTCGAAGAAGATCTCCAGATCCTGGTGCGCGGCGTGCAGTACCTTGGTGATGGCCGGGTTGTAGAGCACATCGAGCAGCGGCGAGAGATCCTCCAGTGCCAGCGGATCGACGCAGGCGACCACATCCGGGTTGGCCACCTGCAACAGGCACAGGCGCGGCCGGTAGGTCTTCTCGCGCAGGAATTCGGTATCCAGGGTGAGCCAGTCGTGTCGGTTCAGTTGTCGGCACAGGGCGTCGAGCTGTTCCGGGGTGTCGATATAGAGGGCAGTCATGCAATGTCGCCGATTGTGAATAAGGGGGTATTGTACTCGGTTACAGAATCTGTGACGAAGTGGACTTCAGTATACTGGTAAGATGAGTGTTGAATTGCCCGCCTTTGCGGCGAGGCGGTATTATGCGCTGCGGCTTGAGGCGAAAATAAACAGAGGTCGACTGAGTACATGGGAGCACTATTGCAGGTGATCTGGCAAATAGCGCTGCTGCGGCAGGGGCCGCAGGTGCTGCCCGCATCCGGCGTGTTGCTGTGGCCGGCGCTGGGCGTGCACTGGGTGAGCGGGGTGATCCTGGGGGGCACGACACTGCCGCTGGACAAGGCCATGCTGTTTTCCCTTGTCGGCACCCTCTTGATGGTGGCGCTGGTGCACGGCCTGCTGGTACTACACAGAAAGCACAACCGCGCCGCCCAGACCCTGACGGCGTTGGCCGCCTGCGAGACACTGGTGGGCTTGATCGCCATTCCCGTCACGGCCTGGTTGTACATGGAGGGTGCCATTCAGGACATTGCCGCCATCCTCTCCCTTATGCTGTTTGGCTGGAATATCGCCATTGCCGCACACATCTTTCGCCATGCCCTGAGTGTCTCGCTGGGCATGGGCTTTCTTTTTGCCATCGGCTATACCCTGATGTCCCTGAGTATCGGCAGCCTGGTGGTCCCGGTGGAGGGCTAGGTTCGACAATGAAAATCCATATTCTCGGTATTTGCGGCACATTCATGGGCGGGGTGGCGCTGCTGGCCCGTTCGTTGGGGCATGAGGTCAGCGGGCAGGACGCCGGTGTCTATCCGCCGATGAGTACCCAGCTGGAGGAGCAGGGGATCGCGCTGCACGAAGGCTATGAGCCGGCGGCGATCCCGGCCGATGCGGACATGGTAGTGATCGGCAATGCGCTCTCCCGCGGCAATCCGGCGGTCGAGCATGTGCTCAACCGGGGACTGCCCTATACTTCCGGGGCGCAGTGGCTCAGCGACAATCTGCTCAACGGCTGCTGGGTGCTGGCGGTGGCCGGCACCCACGGCAAGACCACCACCGCCTCGATGCTCGCTTGGATCCTGGAGTATGCCGGGATGACGCCGGGTTTTCTCATCGGCGGCATTCCGCAGAATTTCGGCCTTTCCGCCCGCCGCGGGGAGACGCCGTTTTTCGTCGTCGAGGCGGATGAGTACGATACCGCTTTTTTCGATAAACGCTCCAAGTTTGTCCACTACCGACCGCGCACCCTGGTGTTGAACAACCTGGAGTTCGACCACGCGGATATTTTCGATGATTTGGCGGCGATCCAGAAGCAGTTCCACCACCTGGTGCGTACCGTCCCCGGCGAAGGGCTGATCCTGAGTCCCGCCCATGATGCGAATCTGGCCGAGGTGCTGGAGATGGGCTGCTGGACGCCGCTGGAAGGCGTTGCCGACAAAGCCGGTTGGAGCCGTGAGCTTTTGGCCGATGACGGCAGCCGTTTTGAGGTGTTCTGGCGCGGCGAGTCCCGGGGCGTTGTGGAGTGGCCGTTGCTGGGCGAGCACAACGTCAATAACGCCCTGGCGGCCATCGGGGCGGCGCGCCATGCCGGTGTCCCCCCCGCACAAGCGGTTGAGGCGCTGGCGCAGTTTGAGAATGTGAAGCGGCGCATGGAGTGGCGCGGCGAGGCGGGCGGGGTGAGCGTCTACGACGACTTCGCCCACCACCCCACGGCCATCACCACGACGCTGGACGGGTTGCGCAAAAAAGTGGGTGAGGCACGCATCATCGCCGTGCTGGAGCCGCGCTCCAACACCATGCGCATGGGGGTGCACAAGGAGACCCTGTTGCCTTCGCTGGGCGCGGCCGATCGGGCGTTTATCTACACCCCCGAAGCTCTGCGCTGGGAGCTTCCGGCAAATGCCCCCGATTCAGTGACGGTATGTGAGGAGTTCAACCAGCTGCTTAGTGCCGTTATCGCCGAGGCACGGCCCGGAGACCATATCCTGGTGATGAGTAACGGCGGCTTTGGTGGAATCCATGAAAAGTTATTGGAGCGGCTACGGCGCGGGTGAGTTCTTAATGATGGCCGGCGGCGCAGAGACCGCTGTCCCTGCGATACCGGCTCAAGAGCGGGCGGTGGACCGCTGATCAGTGCCCGGCATGCTCCATGTCACCACCGTCCATCTTCATCGCACGGTTACCCATCTCCATTTCATCGTTATCCATCTGCATCCCGTCATGATCCATCGCCATGCCGCCGTCACCCATCATGCTGTTAAGGGTCTCCATGGTGATGTCGTTGAAGGCAAGCACCTTGCCGCCGTACTCACCGGCAAAGGTCTCGGCAGCGTCACGCTTGGCAAAGCTCACCAGTGTCGCCCCCATGGCCCCCTGACGGCTGCTGCCGATGACAAACCAGGCCGATTCGGCCGGGATCAGGTGTTCCGCGCCGGGGGTCTCCCAGGCCGGTTTTTCCATATCGTGCACATAGATCGCCTCGACTACGGCCTCGGTCTCGGGCTGGAGCAGCCAGACGAACAGATCGCGGGTTGAGCAGAACATCTTGGGCTCATCCTGGTGTTTGACAAAGGCCTCGCCCTTGGGGCCGGGGAAGCGGGTGATGATCATGCCGCAGACGTGGCACTCATCGCCCGCCTCGATGGCGACCGGCTCCAGGTTGCGCGCTTCGGAAGCTTTGTTGTTGCAGCCGGCAACCAGCACTACAAGCCAGGCCAGCAGGAAAGGTAAATAACGTTTTTGTATTGTCATGATTTTATCCTTTTCACGTTGAGAGCAATCAATAAAAACGGCGCTGAGTAGCATCACAGGGGACGTCGCCTGAAGCGCCACTGCGCCAGCAGTAAAGGAACGATAACCCAGGCCAGCAACAGCCCGAGCAAGGCGCCGGGTCGGAACCAGGGCCCGATGGCGATGTGGGTCAGCCCGGTATAGTTGCGTGCGGCCTCGAACCCGGCGAAGTTGGCCAGACGGAAAATATCCGTGGGGTTGAGCAGCAACAGGTAGGACAACCAGCCGCCGGCCTGGCCCTTGGCCATGACCAGCAAGCCCAGCAGCAACAGATCGAAGATCAGCACGAACCAGAACCACACCAAAAGGGCGACGCCGGCGGCGATGGACTTCTCGCCGGCCCAGGCGCTGAGCAGCTGCGCCAGCGCAAGAAACACACAGCCGAGCAGCCATGACGAGAGAATGAAAAAGCCGAGCGCCCCCCAGCGCTCCATATTTTGCAGCTCACCGGCGTCGACGGCGATCAGCAGACCGGCCAGACCAAAGCCGAGCAGGGTGGCTGTGGCCAGGATTGCCGCATGACCGATGAATTTTCCCATCAGCATCTGCCGGCGAGTGAGCGGGTAGGTGAGCAGCAGCAACAGTGTGCCCTGTTCCTCCTCGCCGACGATGGTGTCGTAGGCCAGCATCAACGCCACCAGCGGGATAATGAAGATCGCCAGACTGGCGAGGCTGACGATGGTGGTGGAAAGCGAGGTCACACCGACCGAGCCGGAGGCCGCTGCGCCGAAGTAGGCCAGACCGATAGCGAAGATCGCCAGCAGTATCGTGATGGAGAGGATCCAGCGGTTACGCAACCCGTCCCGGTACTCCTTGGTCGCTACAGTGAATACCGCTTTCATAGCTGTGCCTCGTAGTCAGGACGGTTGAAGTAGGAGTAAATGCTCTCCAGTGAAGGCTCGACGATGTGTAAATCCGAAACTTCCGGCTGGGCGAGCAGGAGGCGAAGCGCCTCGAGCTTGTTCTGCTCCGGTCCGGACAAGGAAAATTGCTTCCCGTTGTGATCGTGAATCTCGAAGCCGAACTGCTTGAGTGATAGGGCGATATTTTCTTCTGCCAGGCCTCCGCTGATATGGAGGGTCAGTGGAAGCTGCGCCTGCTCACGTAACTCCGACAGGCTGCCGACGGCGAGCAGTTTTCCACGGCCGAGAATGGCGGCCCGATCGATGTGCGCTTCGACCCCGGGCAGGACATGGGAGGAGATCAAAATGGTCACCCCCTGTTGGCGCAACTCATCGATCATGGCGTAAAATTCGCGGGTGACCTGGGGGTCCAGTCCCGCTGTGGGCTCATCCAGTAGTAGCAGACGCGGTTTGCCGAGCAGCGCCTGGGCCAGGCCGATACGCTGGCGCATGCCCTTGGAGTAGGTCTTGATGCGTTTATGCGCCGCGGCGGTCAAACCCACCCGCTCCAGCAGTTCTCCCACCTCGGACACGGCGACACCCTTGAGGCGGGCAAAGTAGTTCAGCACCTCGCGCCCGGTCAGCTGCCGGTAAAAACTGACATTCTCCGGCAGGTAACCGAGAGAGCGCCTCAGGCGGTCGCTGGCATAGCCGACGGGGTTCTCCCCCAACACCTGAACGCCGCCCCCGGTCGGGGCGATGACTCCCATGGCCAGTTTCATGCTCGTGGTTTTACCGGCGCCGTTGTGGCCGAGCAGGCCCAGCACCTCGCCCTGCCTGAGTGTCAGGGTGAAATCGTCCAGCGCCTTGAAGTCACCATAGGCCATGGTGAGTTGGTTGAACTGCAGCGGTGTGCTCACGGTGTTGCCTCCGGGATCTGCATCAGCGGATAGCTGTCACGCACCCCCTGAGGTTTGAAAACGGGAAACTGCTGTTGCACCCAACGCAGTGTCTCGATGGAGGGGCTGCTCATCAGAATGCGCGCCATGGGGTAGCGCCATAGCAGTTTATCCACCGCATCATTGGGCTCGTAGGGCTTGTCGCCGATGCTGTCGGCATTCATGTCCCAGCCCAGGTAGTCGCTCCAGTAGTTGCCTTTGCCCTCCAGCGACCACTCCTGTTCGCGGGTAGCCACGTATTTCACCTGCACCCGGTTGCGGATAAAGGCATTGTTGTGAATTTCGTTGTCCTCGGATCCGGCGGTGAGGTGGATGCCGATATCCGCATCTTCCAGAATATTGTCATGAAGCTTGTTGAACTGTGAGTTATAGATAAACAGCGCCTTGCCATCGGCCCCGGCCACATCCGCACCGCCGGTGACGAAGGCCCGTCCCTTGCGCGTGCCGCTGATGCGGTTGCCGCTAATGTCGCTGTAGACGATATAGTTCATCAGCATGCCGTAGTTGAGATCATCCTCGGATACATTCCCCGAGACTTTAAGGTATTTCGATTGCATCAACGCATAACCTGTTCTGGTGTGATAGGTGCGATTGTCGATCACCTCGTTGTGGTAGGAGTACATGTAGTGCACGCCGTAGCGCAGGTCGTGCATGGTGTTACCTTCAAGGCGGTTGTTCTGGCTGGTGTCGATATAGATCCCGTCCCGTGTCTCCCAGATCTCATTGCCCTTGACCAGCCCTTCATGGACGGCATAGAGGTGAACGCCGTTGCCGCGGTCCTGGGAGCGAATGGTCGGGGCGCCATGAATAAGGTTGTTGATAATCTTCGGCGAACGGCAGCCGTCCAGCCAGATGCCAAAGGCATTATTATCGAACCGATTATCGATAATACGCAGCCGCTGCGCGTTTTTTTCGGCAAAGACGCCGGCATTCATGTCGGTTAGGTTCTTGCCGGAGTTGATAATCGTTACGCCCTTGAGCGTGACATCTGCGGCCTTTATCCGAACCACATCACCGTCGTTTTTAGCGTCCAGGATCGCTTCGCCACCCCCCATTAGGCTAATGGGTTTGTCGATCACAAGGTTCCCCTCATAGTGTCCCGGCGGTATCACCAGGGTGGTTCCGTTACCTGCAGTATCGACAAGCTGTTGTAACGCCTGCATGGGTTGTGCTGCAAAGGCGGGAAGACTACAGGCGAAAAAAAATAGCGATGTAATTGTGTGCACTGAATGCATTCATCTAACCCGGTTGGTTCCGGTGTTTATATTTAATTGGCATGTTTTGAGCCTTTATCGCATTCTGCGCACCAGTGTCGTGCGACAGACGTAGGTACTTATCACCCTTGTTGCCGTTGTGCCCGGCGGTTTTCTTTCAGGGTGTGTAGTTAGTGCAAAGCGTTTACGGTCTGAAGTGAAACCCCTGCGCCTTACGGCGCAGGGATTGATCGCTTAGGCCGGCTCGACCATCATGCGACCGCGCATTTCCATATGCAGCGCATGGCAGAACCACTGGCAGTAATACCAGTGCACGCCCGGTTTGTCGGCAATAAAGGTCACCGATGAGGTCTGCTGCGGACCGATCTCCATGGCCACACCGTGGTTGGTCAGGGTGAAGCCGTGGGTGACATCCTCGATTTGGTCCAGGTTGGTAACGGTGACGGTGACCTCATCGCCCTGCTTTACCGTGAAGTCGTTAAGGCCGAAGTTCGGCGCCACCGAGGTCATGTAGACACGTACCTTGTTGCCGTCACGGATGACCTTGTTGTCCTTCTCCAGCGTGACACCGTCCTTTTTTGCACGTTCGACGGTTTTGGCGAAGAAGGGATCGTTGCGGTCCCAGAGCTTATTCGGGCGCAGCTTGCTGCGATGGACCATGATGCAGTCATGCGGTTCGGCAAAGGCCGGTCCGTCATGCACCAGCTTCATCTCCTCGCCGGAGATGTCGATCAATTGATCGTTCTCCGCGCGCAGCGGCCCCACCGGCAGGAAGCGGTCCTTGGAGAACTTGCACAGCGACATCAGCCACTTGCCGTCGGCCTCTTTGGTCTCCCCCATACTGGTGTGGTTGTGCCCCGGCTGGTAGTGCACATCCAGCTTCTGTCGAATGTAGTTCACCTTCTCGCCCTGATAGGCCTTAAGGGCGTCGGCGACGTTCCATTTGGCGATCTGGCTGTCGATGAACAGGGTGGTGTAGGCATTGCCGCGGTTGTCGAAGGCGGTATGCAACGGTCCCAGGCCGAGCTCGGGCTCGCCCACCACCACATCGCGCTCCTCCTTCAGTTTGCCGGCGAACAGATCGTCCAGCTTTTCGGTAGAGATGATGGTCACGGTCGGAGAGAGCTTGCCGTTGGCGACAAAGTACTTGCCATCCGGTGAGGTGTTAAGACCATGCGGGCTCTTGGGAGTGGGGATATAGGCGGTGAGCTTGGAGCCGTGACGCCCGTCCAGCACCGGAACCTTGGCGTCGCCCAGGGTTTTGTAGTCGCCGCTTTTCACCGCCGCTTCGATACGCGGAATATTGAATACCACCACCCAATCGCGTTCGTTGCGCATGGTGTCGGGCAGGGTGAAACCGCCCTCCGAGTTGTAGCAGGTGGAGGCGGCGTAGGTACCCTTGTAGTCGGCGTCGGTGTTGTCCAGGTTACCGTCCACGATCACCTGCCATGCCACCTCCATGGTCTCCGCGTCGATGGCGTTGAACATGGTGTAGTACTGGTCGTTGTCATCCATGTTTTTGCCGTTATTGGGGTGCGGCATGCGAAACTCGGCATTACAGAAGACATATTTGGTCTTGGGCGCTTTCTGCGGGCGAAGGCCGTGAATAGCCTGCACGTTGGGGACGGTGGTGATCTTGTCCGTTTTCATGATATCGCAGCGGATGCGTGCAACCCGGGTGTTGGCCTTGTCGTTGATGAAAACGTATTTTCCGTCGTAGGTGCCGTCGGTAAAGCTCATATGAGGATGGTGGGTGTCGCCGTTTAAGGGGGCATTCTCACCCAGAATTTCCTTGGACTCGTTGGTCTGGCCCCAACCGGTCGCGCCGCAGTAATTGAACACCGGTATGCGCATCAGTTCGCGCATCGAGGGGATGCCGATAATACGTACCTCACCGGACTGGCCGCCGCTCCAGAAGCCGTAATACTCATCCAGTTCGCCAGGTCCCACGTGTGCGGGATTATCCTCGCTTGCCGAAAGCGCCGGGCTGAATACCATGCTGGTACCGGCGGTACTCACCCCGGCGGTACCGACGGCGGCTGCACGCAGGAACCCGCGACGGGTTACGCCATTTTGATCCGTTTTATCATCCATTGTCGCACCTCACTTTGGTTGTTTTCTTCTTTCGTTATTATGAGCCGGGTTATGATTGATTCGGCTCGAAGTTGATGGGGGACTCATTTTTCCCGCTTGCTGCCTTGGCTCCCCCCATAGGCGGCTCTTTGAGTTTCGTGTGCACCGCGCGTTCACGCTTTCTGCGTCGGTCGATAAGCGGCGGGCATTTGTGGTCGTTCCAGTAGGTCATCTGGCAGTCCATGCAGAAGTGGCACTCGTCCAGATTGATCTCGCCGGTATGATGGATCGCCTGGATTTCACATTCGTTGGCGCAGATCTGGCAAGGATGACCGCACTCCTTGCGTCGGCGCAGCCAGGAGGTCAGGCGCAACTTGGCCGGTACCGCCAGCGCCGCGCCGAGCGGACAGAGGTACTTGCAGTAGAATTTGCAATTAAAGATCGAGATCACCAGCAGCCCGACCGCATAGATCAGGAACGGCAGTTCGCGGTCAAAGCGCAAGGTGATGGCGGTTTTGAACGGTTCGATTTCGGCATAGCGTTCTGCCTGGGACAGGGACTGCAAAGAGATGGCGAACAACACCAGCAGGATGATGTACTTGATGCCCCAGAGCCTGTCATGCACGACCTGCGGCAGCTTGAACTGTCGCACGTTCGCCTTCATGGCGATCTGGTTGATCAGTTTTTGCAGGGCGCCGAACGGGCAGAGCCAGCCGCAATAGACGCCGCGCCCCCACAATAGCAGTGAGGCGGCGACGAAGACCCAGAGAATAAACATGGTCGGGTCGATGAGGAAGGTCTCCCAGCTGAAGTCCTGGTGCAGGATCGAGCCGGTAAAGGCAAAGACGTTCACTACCGAGAGCTGACCCAGCAGGTACCAGCCTATAAAAAAGAGCGTGTAGACCAAAAAACCGTTCCGCAGATAGACAAACAGCTTCGGGAATCGTGACAGCCAGTCCTGCAGGGCCATGATCACGGTCAAAAACAGCAGTCCGGCGACCAGTACACCGATCTGGAATTTCCGATCCATCCACACCGAGAGCCAGATGGGCTCATCCGCCTCTTCGATGACCTCTTGTGTGGGCCGCTCGATATAGGCCTCGGGGATCTCGTAGGTGGAGGAGAAGCTGGAAAAGGCGCTTTCCAGCGGAGTGGTCTGACGTTTTACCAGCAGCTCAAGCTCCCACAGCGAACCGGGATCGAAGTTGTGCGAGTCGCGGATAATAAAGATCGCCATCTCGTCCATCGCGGGCATACCCGGCGTAAAGACATCGTTCAAGCGGTAGTGGTCGAGATCGCGAAAGGAGATCTCACGGTCGTTCTGCCGTACCAGGATGCGGTCGAAAATGCCGCCGCGCACATAGCCCGAACCTTTGAACGAGTAGATGCCTTTGCCCATCACCGCAATGGCGTGTTCGCCGGGCTTTAATTCGGCCATCAACCAGTTGTACTGGCTCTCGCCCAAAAGATTGCGGCCGATGGTCGGTGCATTCAGGTGGCCGTAATAGAGATCGATAAAGGTGTCGTCGGCCTCATCAAGCGAGGCTGTATCGATCCCCTCGGCATCGGTGCCGATAAAGGATTTGTCGACCTCGCCCCGGGTAAGATGCATGCGGCGGATGGCGCCGTTGCCCGTCAGCTCCTTCCAGTCGGCCTCCTTGAAATACTCTTCGCGTACACGTGCCGGCTTGTGCTGAACCGCTTGCTTCGCCTCAATCAGCCCGTAGGCGATGGCCACCTTGCGCGAGGCCCGTATGATGACCTCGTTCATGACCATGACGGTCACGGTCGCGCCGGTGATGGCGTCGATGTTGACATAGCCCTCCCGGGCGCCTGCCCCGACCTTGATCTTGTCTTCAATGGATTTGTTCCGGTACTGCCGGGTAAAGTCATCGAGCCTGGATTCGGGAATCCCGACCAGCAAAATCGGTTCATGGTGCTCGATAACCCGCGCGCCAACGATATTGCCCTCCAGGTCCAGTCCCACCAGCATGTCGATGGGTTTGCCCGAATAGGCGGGGATCGGCGCGATCGGCTTGGTGCGAAAAACATAACCGATGAGCTTTCCTCCCCTGGACACTTTCGACGCCGGGGGCTCGCCTTCGAATTCAGTGAAACTGTCCGATTGCGGGAAGTACTGCTTGACCAGTTTTCCGTCAGGGCTTTGCGCCAATGCCGGGGAGGTGAGGCAAAGCAGCGACAACAGGACGAGCAGGCGGGTGAGGCCAAGCCCTGCAGCCCCTGTGGGTGGGTAATGTCGCGAAAGGTATGCCCGCATATTATGGTTCGTTTGTAGAACGAGCTCCGTGCATCGGCTGCTGAATAGCACGGGCAATCCAGTGGCCCGTGAAACATCTCTGCTTAAAGAGTTCTTACGCTAGCAAACCGGGTGGCTATCTCCTTGATATAGGTCAAATGCCACACATTATTTCTGATTATTGACAAATGACATATTTTGAACGTAGCCGCCAAATCGCCGGCTGTCGATATGGATGTGCTCAATAAACGAATGTCGAAAGTGCGGAAATTGTTCTGTGGGGGCTTTGGGTTCATCGCGCCGGCAATTCCGGGGAGGAAGGAGTAAACAGGGTGTTTTTTCCTGAGATGTGCGAAATCCGCGCACTCCCTATCGGGGAGGTTCCCTCCGGCATCCCCGACAAGCTATCCTATCCGGACTAACCCTTGTTCCGTAACACTGCGTGCCGCTATGCCAATCCCTTCCGATACGGTCTCCCTTGTTTTCACCGGTGCTTCCGGCGCCCCTTATGGTTTACGCCTGCTCGAGGTACTGCTGCAGGCGGGAAAAACTGTCTATTTGATGGTCTCCGCCCCGGCACAGGTGGTGTTGGCGACCGAAACCGACCTCAAGGTGCCGGGCCGCCCGGAGGCGATGCAGGACTTTTTCACCGAGCATTTCGCCGCCGAGCCGGGACAGCTGCAGGTGTTCGGCCGTGACCAGTGGATGGCGCCGGTGGCGAGCGGTTCCAGTGCCCCCGAGTCGATGGTGATTTGTCCCTGTTCCACCGGCACCCTCTCCTCGGTCGCCACCGGCGCCAGCAATACCCTGATTGAGCGGGCGGCGGATGTCATGCTCAAGGAGCGGCGCCGTCTTATCATGGTGGTAAGGGAGATGCCGCTCTCGGCGATCCACCTGGAGCACATGCTGAAACTGGCGCAGCTGGGGGTGACGGTGATGCCTGCCAGCCCCGGTTTTTACCATCAGCCGCAATCGGTGGAGGAGATGGTCGACTTTGTGGTGGCGCGGGTGCTGGATCACCTGGGCATCGAGCAGCAGCTGGCGCCGCGCTGGGGTGAGGAGAAAGGCGGAGGATAGCCATGTCCCGGCTCAGCATTCCCATCTTTCCCCTGCATTCGGTCCTGTTTCCCGGCGGCCCGCTGGTGTTGCGGATCTTCGAGACGCGTTACCTGGATATGGTCAGCCGCTGCCTGCGTGAGGAGAGCGGTTTCGGTGTGGCGCTGATCCGTGAAGGGCAGGAGGTGGGCAGGGCCGCCGAGGTTTATGAGGTGGGGACCCTGGGGCGGATCAGCGACTGGGAGCAGCGCAAGGATGGTCTGCTTGGTATCACCCTCACTGGGGAACAGCGCTTTCGCATCCTCGGCAGCGAGGTGGCGAAAAACCAGCTGCGTACCGCCGAGGTGGATCTTTTGCCCAATGCACGGCCAACACCTCTTCCCGAAAAGTATCAGCATCTGGCCCATCTTCTCGAGCGTATGCTCGGCGAGCTGGAGCCCCCTTATGCCACATTGGCCCGGGAGCTGGATAATGCCGAGTGGGTGGGGGCACGGCTGGTGGAGTTGTTGCCTCTGGAGTTGGAGCAGAAGCAACGGCTCTTACAGGAGGATGATCCGCTTCAGCGACTGGCACGCCTGGAAGGGAGCCTCTCAAGACAGCTTAAGGGGTACTAGATCGCCGGGCTTGTTTATTGCCCGGCATAGACTAGGTTTTAGTTACTTACCCTTTAGATGTGGAGGTTGGCATGAACAGAAGAGCGTATTGGCTGAAAATGACTGGCATCTTCCTGGCCTTGCTGGGGTTGTTGGGTGGGCAGCTGAGCCCCGCCTTTGCAGCAATGACCTCCACCGACTCGGTGCTGGAGCAGCAACAGCGAAGCGTTGAGCGGGCCGAGGTGCTGGAGATGCTTGACCGGGAGTCGGTACAGGCACAGCTGCAGGAGCTTGGCGTCGATGCCGAGGCGGCAAAGCAGCGGGTGGCGGCGATGACCGATGAGGAGATCCGTCAGCTCAATGCCCACCTTGCCGAGATGCCCGCCGGTGGCGACGTACTGGGTGTGGTGCTGGTGGTGTTTATCGTCTTTATCATCACCGACATGCTGGGTGCGACCGATATCTTCCCCTTCGTCAATCCCATTAACCGATAACGGTTTATGCCCGTGTCGCAACTCGCCGGTCGACTGACCGGCGTTTGCCTCTTTGCGCTGCAGCTTGCCGCCTGCAGCCATAATGTTCAGAGCTTGCGTTTGCAGGAGTCGGCACCTGCCGGGCTGCCGCCGACTCGGGAGCTCGGCACCACCCCCTTTTTCCCGCAGGAGCGCTATCAGTGCGGCCCCGCCGCCCTGGCTACCGTCTTGGTGGCTAACGATATTCGGACTCATCCTGATGAACTGATCGACAAGGTCTATCTGCCCGCACGCCAGGGTAGCGTCCCGCTGGAGATGGAGGCGGCGGCGCGTAGCTACGGCATGCTGGTCTATCCGCCGGCGCCGCAACTGGAGGCGGTGGTGCAGGAGATTGCCGCAGGCCATCCGGTGTTGGTTCTGCAGAATCTGGGACTCAGCTGGTGGCCGCGCTGGCACTATGCGGTAGCGATGGGCTATGACCTTACGCAGGGGGAGATTGTGCTGCGATCCGGCACGACACGCCGTTACACGATGCCCATGGGGGTGTTTGAGGCCACCTGGCGACGCGGCGGCTTTTGGGCGCGGGTGATCGTGCCGGCCGGAACCTTTCCCGCCACCGCCGCGCCCTTACCCTATAACCGGGCGGCACTGGCGTTGGAGCAAAGCGGGCGGGAGACCGCCGCACTGCAGAGCTTTCATGCGGCCACCGAGCGCTGGCCCGATTCGGCTGTCGGCTGGTTGGCCCGGGGTAATCTTGTCTACCGCCTGGAGCGGTATGAAGAGGCCGAACAGAGCTTTCGCAACGGTCTTGGCGCCGAACCGGCAAATGCCGATCTCTGGAACAACCTTGGTTACGCTCTTGCCGGGCGCGGCTGCACGGCGCAGGCGGAAACGGCGGTGCGCTGTGCGATCGCGCTTCGACCGCAGGTCGACAACTACCAGGAGAGCCTCATTGAGTTACAGGGGCGGGACACGATTAAAAGCGGTGGCGCGTGTGCCCCGGTTACCTGTCCATCAAGGTAGTAAGGTGGGCGGCGCCAGCAATAATCCCTTTCCACTCCAGTTTTCCAAGCCGCTGTCACCCCCGATTCGAGCTGGGCCTGCCAGCGGTGGCCCTTGGCAATGGCCTCGATGAGCGTGCGGTTGGCACCATTGGTGTCCTCGACGTGCTGGGCCGCTGATACGGGCACGGCATCGCCCTCGGCGAGGATCATGCTTCGGCCTTGTCGACGCCGCAGCCGCATGGGGATGTGGACCACCACCGCGTCGCCTTCGCGGCGAACGTGGAGGCCGGGGTAGCGGTCCTTCTGCTGGTCTTCGATGAGCGTCGCGTCATGCATGGGCACGTTCCTCGATTGGCTGGAGCTCTTCAGCGATCTGCTCAGTGCCATTGGTGCGGAAGCGGATGTCGATGCCGCTGGTGCTGACGGTGATCTCCTCGACGGGCAGCTG
>JAWOIT010000022.1:0-24332 GCA_046484535.1 Pseudomonadota bacterium
CCTCCCAAGTACCTCAAAGCGTGAAAAAGTTCACCAGTAATAGAGGATGATGAAGATTATGAAAAAGGTATATGCAGGTATTGGCATGATGGCGGCGGCGATGCTTGCGCTGCAGGGTTGTACCGGAGGGACCGGGGTACGTGACGGCGACCAGGTGCCGGTCGATGAGCAGAGCGTCGGCGCCGAGGCGGAGAGCGGTGCTGCCGAACAGGCCGAAACCGACGGCGTTGAGACCGGTGTGGCGATGGTCGGTCCCGGAACCTTCGAGGGGCAGCCGATTAGCGAGGCGCTGAGTGACCCGGAAAGCATCCTCTCCACGCGCGTGTTCTATTTCGAATTTAACAGTAGTGAGCTTTCCCAGAGTGATCACGATGCGCTGGAGGCGCATGCCCGGTTGTTGAGCAACAACCCGGATATCAGCGTTGTGTTGGAGGGGCATGCCGATGAGCGCGGTTCGCGCGAGTATAATCTGGCGCTGGGTGAGCGACGGGCCAAGGCGATTGAACGTATATTGAGTCTCCAGGGTGTGGGAGAGGAACAGATCCAGGTGATTAGCTTCGGCGAGGAGCGTCCGGTGGCGCTGGGGCATGATGAGGAGGCATGGCGTCTGAACCGTCGTGTGGAACTGCTTTATTCAGGGTATTGATATGCACAAACTGAGATACTGCCTGGTGGCGGCGGCGCTAAGCACAGCCGTTTCCGCCCCGCTGTACGCCGCGGAGAATGTAGAACAACGCCTGCAGCGGGTGGAGCGCCTGCTTGAGAGCCAGTCCCTGTTGGATATGGCCGAGCGTATCGACACTCTGCAGAGCGAGCTGCAGCTGTTGCGCGGGCAACTGGAAGAGCAGCAGTACGCCATGGATGAGCTGAAAGACCGCCAGCGGGAGCTGTATCTTGATATTGATCGACGTATCTCCCGCCTTGAGCGTGAACGAGGTGGCGGTGCACCGGCAGGGCAGCAGAGTTCTCCCGCTATACCGCAGCAGAGTGGCGGTGGTGACAATGCACAGGGAGAGGCGCAGAAACAACAGCGGCTTGAGCAGGAGCGGGCGGCCTATCAGGAGGCGTTCGATTTGTTGCGTGAGCTGCGCTATGCCCAGGCAACCGCGGCCTTTCGCGGTTTCCTCAAGGAGTATCCGGACAGCAACTACGCCCATACCGCCCGCTACTGGCTTGCCGAGGCGGCCTATGCCCAGCGCAATTTCAGCCAGGCGGTCGAGGACTACCGGTTGCTGATTGCAAATTATCCTGAAAGTCCCAAACGCGCCGAAGCGATGCTCAAGATCGGTTATAGCCAGTATGAGCTCAAGCAGATGCAGCAGGGTCGGCAGACACTGGAGGCGCTGATCAAGCAGTACCCCGACTCCACCGAAGCCGGCCAGGCCCGCAGCCTGCTCAGACAGATCCGCAAAAACGGCGGCTGAGACTAAGCGATGGCAGGACAAACCGGCGAAGAGGCCGGACGGCTTCGTATTAGTGAAATTTTTCTCTCCCTCCAGGGAGAGGCCGATAGCGTAGGCTGGCCCACGGTCTTTGTGCGACTGACCGGCTGCCCGTTGCGCTGCAACTATTGCGATACCGAATACGCCTTCACCGGCGGTGAGTGGTGGCGCATCGAGGCGATCGTCGCCGAGGTGGCTCATTACAACATTCGCCATGTCTGTGTCACCGGTGGCGAACCGCTGGCACAGAAGGGGTGCCTGGAGTTGTTGAGCAGGCTCTGCGACGCCGGCCATCAGGTCTCGCTGGAGACCAGCGGGGCGCTGGATATCTCCCGTGTCGACTCCAGAGTCAGTCGGGTGATGGATATCAAGACTCCGGTATCGGGTGAGGCGGGCAAAAACCGTTATGAGAACATCTCCCATTTGTTGCCCCATGACCAGGTTAAATTGGTGATCGGTGATCGCGATGATTACGGATGGGCCAAAGCGGTGGTGGAGAAATATGATCTCACCCGGCGCTGCAGCGTGCTTTTCTCCCCCTGTTTCGGCCGCATCGAAGCGCGGGAGCTGGCCGCGTGGATCCTCCAGGACCGTCTCGATGTCCGTTTCCAGATGCAGCTGCACAAGATCCTCTGGGGCGACGAGCCTGGAAAATAGATCTAAAAAAATCTCAACGCAAAGAGCGCAGAGACGCGGAGTTCGCAAAGAAAATTAAAGCAAAAACCGCATGGAATTTGAACCACGGGGCCGCCCCTATTTCCCCTGCACTTAAATTAACACCCGAATTAAACTTTTTGCGCTCTCTGCGTCTCTGCGCCCTTTGCGTTAAAATGTTTTTCCTTTTACTAGCAGGATGTCTCTATGTCTTCCAAACGTGCGGTCGTGCTGGTCTCCGGCGGGCTCGATTCGGCCACAACGCTGGCGATGGCCCGTGAGCAGGGTTTCGAGTGTTATGCGCTGAGTTTCGATTACGGCCAGCGCCACCGCTGCGAGCTGGCCGCTTCCGATGCGGTCGCCGAGAGCCTCGGGGCGGTGGAGCACCGCACTTTCAGCCTGGATCTGCGTCAGTTCGGCGGCTCGGCCCTGACCGACGACAGTATCGATGTGCCCGATTCGGGCGGGGAGGGGATCCCGGTGACCTACGTCCCGGCGCGCAATACGGTCTTTCTTTCCCTGGCCCTGGCCTGGGCGGAGGTGCTGGGGGCCAGCGATATCTTCATCGGCGTCAATGCGGTGGACTATTCCGGTTATCCCGACTGTCGTCCGGAGTTCATCCGTTCTTTCGAGCAGACCGCTAATCTTGCCACCAAGGTCGGGGTTGAAGGGAAGGGTTTTTCCATCCATGCCCCGCTTATCGCTATGAGCAAAGCCGAGATTATCCGCACAGGGACCCGGCTGGGCGTGGATTACAGCCTGACCGTCTCCTGCTATAAACCGGATGCCTCAGGGCTGGCCTGCGGCCGTTGCGACTCCTGCCGTCTGCGGGCCGAAGGGTTTGCCGGCGCCGGCTTGCCGGATCCTACCCGCTATAGCCCGGATGCTTCATAGTCTTGTTGCCATCCGCAATACCACTTAGGGGCTAGGGAAAACCCGAATAGCATGATTTTTCCGGTTGCGATACTCTAAAGGCCCTTTGATCTGCATAGGGGGCCGCTGGTCGGCCTTCTGTTACCACCACTATTATAAAACGATTATTACGAGAGGTTTGGAGAGATGTTATTCGAGAGTTTTTCCGAAGCGAATTCCACACTGCTGTGGGCGATATTCGCCATTGCGGTCGTGATGGGGGCCGTGGTTAACAAGACTAACTTCTGCACCATGGGCGCGGTTTCCGATGTTGTGAACATGGGTGACTGGGGTCGTATGCGCGCCTGGTTCTTCGCTATTGCCGTGGCGGTTATCGGTGTCACCGTGCTGGAGGCCAACAGCCTGGCCAACCCCGCCAATGCCTTCCCCCCTTACCGCATGGGTCAGTTGATCTGGGCCGAGAATCTCTTCGGTGGCCTGATCTTCGGTATCGGGATGACACTGGCTTCCGGTTGCGGTAACAAAACCCTGATTCGCATCGGTGGTGGTAATATCAAATCGATCATGGTGTTCCTGATCATCGGCGTGATCGCTTACTTTATGATCAACCCGCTGCCCGGCAGTGACCAGACCCTGATGTCCCTGCTGTTCTTCGACTGGATCCGTCCGCTGGCTGTTGACATGGGCGGTCCGCAGGACCTCGGCAGTGTTCTGGCCGGCGAGTCCGCCGACTCCGCCCGCCTGTGGATCGGAGTCGTGCTGTCCGTACTGCTCCTGGTGTTTGTGTTTAAATCGGCTGAATTCCGCGGCAGCTTCGATAATATTCTCGGCGGCCTGGTGGTCGGTCTGGCCATCCTGGGCGCCTGGTATGTAACCTCCAATGTTATGATCCAGTACGATGACTGGGGCGAAGAGGTGACCGTCACCGCCCGAGAATTCCTCGATCCGGTTTCCTCCCGCTGGGATATGGCCGAGGCGGCCCGGGAGGACTGGGAGGCGGACAAGCCGGACATGACCAGTATGAGTCCGCAGTCTTTCACCTTTATCAACCCGATGGGACAGACCGTCGGTTATACCGCCAAGGGATTGGAGAGGTCCGATCTCAGTTTCGGTGTGATCGCGGTGCTTGGCATTATCGCCGGCTCCCTGCTTTGGGCGATTCTCAGCCGTGGCTTCCGTTTCGAGTGGTTCAGCTCGGTGCGTGACTTCTTCAACCACTTTATCGGCGCTATCCTAATGGGCTTTGGCGGTGTGTTGGCGATGGGCTGTACCATCGGCCAGGGCATTACCGGTGTTTCCACCCTGGCCATCGGTTCCATGATTACCCTGGTCGCGATTATTCTCGGCAGTGCACTGACCATGAAGGTGCAGTACTACAAGCTGGTCTACGAGGAAGAGGCGAGTTTCGCCAAGGCGCTGATCGCCGGGCTGTGCGACATGAAATTGCTGCCCAACGGCCTGCGCCGCCTGGACAAGGTGTAGGAATCGGGCCGCTAATAGTTGAAGATGAAAAAAAACGATAAAAAACTATTATTAGGGTCTTGAGATTTTCGGCGTATCCGGTAGGATATGCCGCTCTTTCGGGTCGTTAGCTCAGTCGGTAGAGCAGCTGACTTTTAATCAGTTGGTCGCAGGTTCGACTCCTGCACGACCCACCATCCAGAAAAGCCGCGTCGTAAGACGCGGCTTTTTTTTATGGCATCCGGCTTGCCATCCTATCTGTGGGGAGGATGGGGATTATAGCCACGGAACACACAGATGCCGGTGCTCACCAAGGCGGCGCCATCTTCGGGTGTCTCTGAATGACACATGTACCGAATTCACATTTTCCTTACCTGGTCCGTGTATTCCGTGGCTATTCAGCAGTCTAATGATAAGGCTGTCACTCAGCTCAGGCCGCTTGATAGGGATTTGGCTGAGCTTATATCGTGCAATATCGCTACAATACCTCTCTTACAACTTGTTCTCGAGGATTCTCAATGGCGTTGCTAACGCTGCGTAACGTGACACTCTCCTTTGGCGGCCCGCCACTGCTGGACGGCGTCGATCTGCAGATCGAGCCGGGCGAACGGCTCTGCCTGGTCGGCCGCAACGGCACCGGTAAATCCACCCTGATGAAGCTGCTCAATGACGAGTTGCAGTCTGACAGCGGTGAGATTATCGCCCGCCAGGGGTTGAAGGTGGCACGGCTGACCCAGGAGGTGCCGCGCGAGCTTAGCGGTGAGGTGTTCGATGTGGTGGCCGACGGCCTGGGCGAACAGGGGGCACTGTTGGCCGAGTACCACCATGTGAGCCAACAGCTGGCCTCGGGCGATGAGAAGCTGATGGGTAAGCTGGAGCGCATTCAGCATGAGCTTGAGGCCTGTGACGGCTGGCAGCTCAACCAGCGGGTGGAGGCGGTGATCACCCGTCTTAACCTGCCGGCGGAGGCTGAGTTTGGCGAGCTTTCCGGGGGGCTCAAGCGCCGGGTCCTGTTGGCTCGTGAATTGGTGCGTGAGCCGGACCTGCTGTTGCTGGACGAGCCGACCAACCACCTCGATGTGGCGGCGATCGACTGGCTGGAGGAGTTCCTGCTCGGCTGGGGCGGCAGCCTTCTCTTTATCACCCACGACCGCATGTTCCTGCAGCGACTGGCCACCCGCATCATCGAACTGGATCGCGGCCGGCTCACCTCCTGGCCCGGCGACTATGAGACCTATCTCAAGCGCAAGGCCGAGGCGCTGGAGGCCGAGGCGCAGCAGAATGCCCTGTTCGACAAGCGCCTGGCCCGGGAGGAGGCGTGGATCCGCCAGGGGATTAAGGCGCGTCGGACCCGTAATGAGGGCCGAGTACGGGCGCTCAAGGCGCTGCGCGAGGAGCGGCGCGAACGGCGCGAGCGTACCGGCAAGGTTAAGGTGGAGGTGACTGAGGCGGAGCGCTCGGGCAAGGTGGTGATCGAGGCGAGTAATATCGGCATGGCCTATGAGGGGCGGACGCTGTTTCGTGACTTCTCCACCGCCATCATGCGCGGCGATCGCATCGGTATTCTCGGTCCCAACGGCTCGGGCAAGACCACGCTGCTGCAGGTACTGTTGGGAAAGCTCACACCGCAGCAGGGTAAGGTAAAATTGGGGACCAACCTGGAGATCGCCTACTTCGATCAACATCGGGCGCAGCTCGATGAGGAGGCCTCGGTGCTGGACAACGTCGCCGAGGGCAGCGACAAGGTCACCATCAACGGCAAGACCAAGCATGTGATGGGCTATCTGCAGGACTTCCTGTTCAGCCCGGACCGTGCCCGCGGTCCGGTGCGCTCCCTCTCCGGCGGCGAGCGCAACCGCCTGCTGCTGGCCAAGCTGTTCACCAAACCGGCCAACCTGCTGGTGATGGACGAGCCGACCAACGATCTCGATGTGGAGACCCTGGAGTTGCTCGAGGAGTTGTTACTCGACTACCAGGGGACATTATTGCTGGTCAGCCACGACCGGGCCTTTATCAATAATGTGGTGACCTCCACCATCGCCTTTGAGGGGCAGGGGCGGCTCAATGAGTATGTGGGCGGCTACGATGATTGGCTGCGTCAGCGAAAAACGGTGCAGGTGGACAGCACCACCGAGTTGAAATCCTCAAAGTCAGCGCAGGCGGTGAAGGAGGAGAAGAAGGAGCCCAAGAGGCAGGCCAAGCTCAGCTACAAGGACCAGCGCGAACTGGATGCCCTGCCCAAGCGGATTGAAGAACTGGAGACCGAAGTCGAGACGCTGCATGGCGAGATGGCGGTTCCCGGCTTTTATCAGCAGGATGGAGCGGTCATTGCTGAAGCGAAGGAGAAGCTGGAGCGGTTGGAACAGGCGTTGGCCGTTGCCTTTGAGCGTTGGGAGGAGTTGGAGGCGATGCGTTCATCGTAGGAGCGGCATCTTGCCGCGATTGTTCTGGAACGGACCGAAATCGCGGCTGGAAGCCGCTCCTACACAGCGGACCTTAGCCTTCGACCTTCCCCTCGGCAAAGCGCCTTATCGCCTCCGGATAGATCCGGTGCTCCTGCTCCAGTACCCGTGCCGCCAGACTTTCCGGAGTGTCACCCTCGAGGACCGGCACCCGTGCCTGAATAATGGTGGGCCCGGAGTCCAGTTCCGGGGTGACGAAGTGGACCGTACAGCCCGCCTCAGCGTCTCCGGCCTCGATGGCCCGTGCATGGGTATGGAGGCCGCGGTATTTGGGCAGCAGCGAGGGGTGGATATTCATCATCCGCCCCTCGTAGTGGCGCACGAAGTCGTCGCTGAGGATGCGCATAAAGCCGGCCAGCACCACCAGTTTCGGCCGATAGCTGTCGATCAGTTCCTGCAGTGCTTCGTCATACGACTCACGATCGGGGTACTCTTTATGATCGAGGACCGCGGTGGCGATGCCCGCCTCCCGGGCACGGGTCAGTCCGTAGGCGTCCGCCCGGTTGCTGATCACCGCACGGATATCCACCGGGAGGTCCCGCTGCGAGGCGTCGATGATCGATTGCAAATTGCTGCCGCTGCCCGAGATAAGGACAACGATGGGAAGCCTCTTGTCGGTCATTACTTGATTACGACCTGCTCGTCACCGCTTTTCTCCTCGATGGCGCCGATGACCACCGCCTCTTCTCCGGTCGCCCTGAGGATGTCGAGCGCCTCCTGCGCCTGCTCGCTGGAGACCGCCACCACCATGCCGATGCCGCAGTTGAAGGTGCGGTACATCTCGGTATCGGCAATGCCGCCCTGTTCCTGCAGCCAGTCGAAGATTGCCGGGCGCTGCCAGCTTGAGCCGTCGATGACGGCGCACAAGTGCTCCGGCAGTACCCGCGGCAGGTTCTCCGGCAGACCGCCTCCGGTGATGTGGCAGAGCGAGTGGACATCGACCTTGCCGATGAGCTCGAGCAGTGGTTTGACGTAGATGCGGGTCGGCGCAAGCAGGGTCTCGCCCAGGCTGTGACCGTGGAAGTCATCAGTAAGTGAGGCCCCACTTACTTCGAGCACCTTTCGGATCAACGAGTAGCCGTTGGAGTGCGGGCCGGAGGAGGCGATGCCGAGCAGCGTATCGCCCGCCTTTACCTTGGAGCCGTCGATAATCCCGCTCTTCTCGACAATGCCGACGCAAAATCCGGCCAGGTCGTAATCATCCCCCTGGTACATGCCGGGCATCTCGGCGGTCTCACCGCCGGTGAGGGCGCATCCCGCCATCTCACAACCATCGGCAATCCCCTTGACCACATCGGCGGCGGCGTCCACATTGAGGCGGCCGGTGGCGTAGTAGTCGAGGAAGAACAGCGGCTCGGCGCCGCCGACGATTAGGTCGTTGACGCACATGGCCACCAGGTCGATGCCGATGGTGTCGTGCTTGTTCATCTCCATCGCCAGTTTGAGCTTGGTGCCGACACCGTCTGTGCCGGAGACCAGCACCGGCTGTTTGTAGCGCTCCAGCGGCAGCTCGAACAGGGCGCCGAATCCGCCCAGACCGCCCAGTACCTCGGGGCGCAGGGTACGCTTGGCGTGCGGTTTGATGCGCTCGACCAGGCTGTTACCGGCATCGATGTCAACACCGGCGTCGCTGTAGCTCAGACCGGCTCCGGAGGTTGGCTGCTTGTCGCTCACAGAGGTGTTCTCCCCAAGATATTGCTTGTTGTCACGGAAGTATTTATTGAAAACGCGATATTCTACCAGCGCATCCCCCCCGCGTCTTGTTATCATAGCGGCTTATACCGGCTTTTCTTGACTTGAAACAAACCCTGACATAGCTTGCGCAGACATGAGATACCCAATACTTATCCCGATGTTTTTACTGATACTGGCTACACCGCTTCAGGCCATTGAGCCCCGGGAGCTGTACCAGGCCGAGGTGGAGGTCCCCGATCAGGGCGCGGCAACACGTGCCGAGGGGATGCGGCAGGCCATGGCGGCGGTACTGCTGAAGGTCACAGGCACCAGCAAAGTGAACAGCAGTCCCGCGCTGGCGGAAGAGATGGGTAACGTCTCGAACTACATTCAGCAATACCGCTACCATAAAGCCCCGGTTGCCGGCGAGGAGGATGAGGAAGACGCCGATGAGCGGTTGATGCTGTCGGTGCGCTTTGATAGAAACGGCATCGATCAACTGCTACGCCGACACGGCATCACGGCGTGGGGGACGGCGCGCCCGACAACCCTGATCTGGCTCGGCGTGGAGCAGGACAATAAACGCGAACTGATCAGCGCAAATGACGAGGGGGCGGTGCGTAAGCTTATCCAAAAAGCATCAAAGCAGCGTGCCCTGCCGGTGAAACTGCCGTTTCTCGATCTGGCCGATCGCTCCCGTATTCGCCCGGCGGATATCTGGGGCGGTTTTCGTGACAGTATTGAGGAAGCCTCGGCACGTTACTCACCTGATGCCATTCTGACCGGACGGCTCTATCAAACAACCTCCCGCCACTGGGAGGCGCGTTGGAGCCTGACCTACCAGGGTGAAACCGTTCATTGGGCAAAGCGATCCTCTCAGGTCCCCGATTTGATCGAGGAAGGGATTGGCCATACCACTGAACAATTGGTGCACCGTTTCTCCAGTAGCTTGGTCAGTGGTAGTGGCAAGATGCACCTTAAGGTTTTGGGGATCGGCAATCTCAGGCAGTATCGCCGGGTTGCGGATTATCTATCCGGCGTACACGGCGTAACAGATGTGCTGGCCCGGAGAGTGACGCCTGATTCGGTCCGTTTCAGCCTGCGGACTGAAGGCGGCAGTGATGCGGTTTTGCAAGTCATTGCGCTGGGGGATGTATTGGAGTCGGCGCCCGGTAGCGAAACTTCCGTAAGATCCCATCCAGAGGGTGCAACCAGGGAAACACAAGAGTTTAGAGGCAGTACCGCCAAGGTGGAGCAAGTGCCCGAACCTCAACCTGTGTTAAGGGTCTATCAATTGATTCCGTGAAGCCGCGACATATACCCAACACCATCAGCATACTGCGTATTTTGCTGGTGATTCCGATAATGATATTGCTCATCAGGGAGGAGTATCAGCTGGTGTTGTTGTTGTTTGCCGTGGCCGGTTTCAGTGACGGCCTTGACGGTTATCTGGCGCGCCGTTTTAACTGGCGCAGCAGATTGGGTGCGCTACTCGATCCCCTCGGAGACAAGTTATTGCTGGTCGGCGTCTATCTTGTGCTGGGGTGGAGCAGCCTGTTGCCATGGTGGCTGGTCGGGCTGGTGATACTTCGGGATGTCGTCATTGTCGGCGGTGCTTTGGGTTACCGGCATTTATGCGGTGAACTGGCCATGGAACCGACTCTGATCAGTAAAATTAATACACTGCTGCAAATTCTGCTCGGGCTGCTGGTTATCGCCGCAGCCATGATGTGGGCATTACCCGCCTGGTCTTTGCAGCTGATGGTTATGCTGGTGGCGGTGACCACTGTTTGGAGTGGGCTTGATTACGTGCTGCGTTGGGGTGCCCGTGCACGGCTTTGCCATTCTACAAGGGAAGGAAAATGACGGAATCGCAAAAATGGTTTTTGTTGGCCGGCGTGGTCTTTGGCGGGGGACTTGTCTATCTGCTCACCCCTGTATTGACCCCGTTTTTAGTGGCGGCGGCATTTGCCTATGTCGGTGATCCGCTGGTGGACAGGCTGGAGGCGCTGAAGCTCTCGCGCACCATCTCCGTTACCACGGTCTTTACCATTCTTGTGCTTATCGGTTTACTGTTGTTGTTGATTCTGGTTCCCATGCTGGAGCGGCAGTTTGTCCTTTTGGGCAACAAACTCCCTGTTTATCTTGATACCTTGCAGCAGAAGATTATGCCGGCCATCGGCGGTTATCTCGGCGTGGATGCGGGGAGTTTTGATCTGGCTTCCCTCAAGACAATGGTACGTGAGCAGTGGAGCGGGGCGGTAAAAAGTATCTTTAATGTGCTCTCCCAGTCCGGCATGACTGTTCTTTCCTGGGGCGCGAACCTGGTGCTGATCCCTGTGGTGACGTTTTACATGCTGCGTGACTGGGACATTATGGTCGAACGCATTCATGAATTAATTCCGCGTCGTTACGAAGCTGCTGTGGCACGACTGGCAAAGGCATCCGATGAGGTACTGGGGGCGTTTTTGCGCGGTCAGTTGACGGTGATGTTTTCCCTTGGGGTTATCTATTCAGTGGGGCTGTCGGTTGTCGGCCTGGAGCTTGCGTTGCTGATCGGCATGCTGGCCGGTGTGGTCAGTTTCGTTCCCTATCTGGGCACGATTGTCGGTATTGTGGTCGCGGGGGCTGCTGCGCTGATGCAGTTTCAGGAGTTGCTGCCGCTGCTCTATGTGGCGGCCGTTTTTGCGGTGGGGCAGATGGTGGAGGGGATGTTACTGACCCCCTTGCTGGTGGGGGACAAGATTGGATTGCACCCCGTGGCGGTAATCTTCGCCGTGCTTGCCGGTGGTCAGCTGTTCGGTTTTTTCGGCATTTTGTTGGCCCTCCCCGTGGCGGCGGTGGTGATGGTGTTGCTACGCTTCACCCACGAGCAATATGTCGGCAGCAGTCTTTACAGTGAAAGAGAGCATCCTTCGGCATGACCCCCCCACCCTTACCCCAATTGCCCCTGCGCATCGGTCCCAGGGACAGTGCCACTTTCGCCAACTTCTTTGCCGGACCGAATGCGGCGGTCAGTCACACCCTGCAACAGGGGGATGAGCCGTTCGTCTATCTGTGGGGGGGCGCGGGCTCAGGCAAAACGCACTTGCTGCAGGCCGCCTGTCATGCCGTAACCGAGCAGGGCCGAACCCCTGTATATCTACCGCTGGGCGACGGCGAAGGTTTGCCGCCGCGGATGCTCGAAGGGATGGAGAGAATGTCGCTGGTTTGTCTTGATGACTTGCAGGGTGTTGTCGGTGATAGTGATTGGGAGCAGGCCTTGTTTCACCTCTATAACCGGTTGCGGGAAAGTGGCAACCGACTCATCGCCGCCGCCACGGCGCCCCCCGCAGGCTTACAGGTAAGGTTGGCTGATCTTATCTCCCGCCTGGGCTGGGGACCGGTCTACCAAATGCATCCGTTGAGTGATGAGGAGAAGGGCGTTGCACTGCAACAGCGCGCCGCCATCCGGGGTATGGATATGCCGCAGGAGGTGGCCGCCTATCTGCTGAGCAGGGCATCACGTGACACACATGCGCTGTTCGACTTGCTGGACAGGCTGGATGAGGTCTCCCTGGCGGCACAGCGAAAGCTGACTATCCCCTTTGTGCGTGAAATTATTCGCTAGTTGTATTCTCCTGTTTCAGTTCCCGTCCCCGAAAGCGGGCATAGAGCATGCTGCCGGTATAGAAGGTGATGCTGAGCAAGACCTCCAGCAGGGCCAGATAGCGATCCTCCGGGCTGCTGTAGGCTTCGACGATGCCGTGAGTGAAATAGAACAACGAGAGAAAGCTGGCCCAGGCGAAGGTGTAGGCCTTGCCATAGAGGATGCCGCGTAGCGGGAACAGCAGCGGCACCAACATCAGGAACAGGGCCACGGAAATGGGTAGCACCCGGGGCGGGGATAGCCAGGTGAACCAGGCCAACAACAGGGCGAGCAGGGCAAAGTAACTGCCGGCGGCCGTCCAGTAGGCAATCCGGGTTTTGTTCATACCTTCATACCCTCTAGTGCTTTTGCAGTGGTCGCCAGCCGTTTACCCAAAGCGGTACAGAGCCGGTGCTCTTCCTTACTCAAAGGCAGATTGTTATCGGGGCCTGCGTAGTGGCTGGCCCCGTAAGGGGTACCGCCTGCTTTGGTATGCAGCAGGTCGGTTTCGCTGTATGGCAATCCGGTAATCAACATCCCGTGATGGAGTAGCGGTAGCATCATCGACAGGAGGGTACTCTCCTGGCCGCCATGCAGACTGGAGGTGGAGGTGAAGACCGCCGCCGGCTTGCCGATAAGCGAGCCCGACAGCCACAGCGGACTGGTGCTGTCGAGAAAATACTTAAGCGGCGAGGCCATGTTGCCGAAGCGGGTGGGGCTGCCGAGGGCAAGTGCGGAGCACTCCTTGAGGTCATCCAGTTCGACATAGGGTGAACCACTTTCGGGAATCGCCTCTTCGCAGGCTTCGCAAACGGCCGAAACCTCCGGGACGGTTCGCAGACGCGCTTCCATCCCCGGCACCTCTTCGATCCCGCGTGCTATAAGGCGGGCCATCTCAGCGGTGGCGCCGTGGCGGCTGTAATAGAGAACAAGAATATCGCTCATTTGAAAATATCCAGCACTTTTTCCGGTGGACGGCCGATGACGGCTTTACCGTCATGGATGACAATCGGGCGTTCGATGAGTTTGGGCGTGGCGATCATCGCCTCGATAAGCTGTTCGCGGCTGAGATTCTCATTATCCAACCCCAACTCTTTAAACTCCGGTTCCTTGGAGCGCATTAACTGGCGCGGTTCCAGCCCAAGCATGTCCAGTATCTCGGTTAATTGTTCGCGGCTCGGTGGTGTCTTGAGGTATTCGACGACCTCGGGGTCGATATTATGTTCGCCAAGCAGTTGGAGGGTTTGCCGTGATTTGCTGCAACGGGGATTGTGAAATAGGGTTGTACTCATTGCTCTTCAGTCTCTTGTTAGTGCTTGGGCTATTCTACCGGCTCTTTTCTTGACAGCCTATAGGGGCGGTGATAGCTTGGCTGAATATAACGTAAAGGGGCGCTGTTTTGTCCGTAATCAGGCTGTACTTTAGTCGGAACTGTTCAAGTCTAATCTAATGCGTACCAATTGGTGGTTGCCGGTTTTGCTGTTACTGCTTTCAAGCCTGGCCGCTTGCACAGTGATGCCGCCGGTACAGGAAATGAGTGATGCACGTCAGGCACTCAAGGCTGCGCGCGAGGTCGACGCGCAGAAGTACGCTCCCCAGAAGCTGCAAAGTGCCGAGGATTCCATGGAGTTGGCCACACGCACACTTGAGCAGGGTGAATACGAGGCGGCACGAATGGCTGCATCCGTTGCAAAGGCCCTGGCGATCAAGGCACGCGATAAAGCAATGGAAGCAGTAGCGGCTGAGTTGGATAATTGATAATGAATATTCCTAACTACGTGATATTGTTGAGAAATCTATCACACTCTTAGTTCTTGACAGGTTTTTGTAGCAAGTGCTAACGTGAATCGGACGCGCACGAGCTTTATTTTTACTATACTTAGATTAATTAAGAAACGATAACGGCGGAGCATTCTATGAAACTGTTCAAAGGAATTAAATTTGCGGCTCTAGTAGCGCTGGTTCTCAGTGTGGCGGTTGGTTGCGCCAGCACTCCTGATGAAACAGCAGACGATCAAGTTGCGAAGGCACAAGAGGCGATTGCCGCGGCCAAGTCAGCCAATGCCGAGGCGAAGGCGGCAGGGGCGGCATGGCGTGACACCGATGCTATTATTGCCAAGGCTGAAGAAGCACTGGAGCAAGGCGACACCGGTACAGCTATTCAATTGGCGGAGATGGCTCGCCAGCAGGCCGAGAATGCTTTGGAGCAGAAGCGTAGGGAAGATGCGCGTCTGAGTGAGCCGGAGCCTGCTCCGGAACCAGAGCCGGTGGCTATGGATAGTTACAGTGTTGTAGCCGGTGACAACCTCTGGAATATCTCAGCGAAAGGTGACATTTATGGCGACCCCTATCAGTGGCCGCTCATCTACAAGGCGAACCGCAACAAAATCGAGGATGCCGATCTCATCTATCCCGGTCAGCAGCTCGATATCGATCGCAGTGCCTCATCTGCAGAGATCGATGCCGCAATCAACCATGCGCGTACCCGCGGTGCATGGTCACTGGGTGTCACCGAAGAGTCTGACATGGCCTACCTGAACCGGTAAGCGTCTAAGCGCGGCAGTTAGACACTTCAATACCGCTAAAAGGGCTCCTTCCGGAGCCCTTTTTTTTGTCTGAATAATCGCTGTGAGGCTTAGCTCTTTACGATGGAGAAGCTTGGAAGGTCTTGTTTTATTTGTCTTTCCGCTGTTTGCCGGAAAAGATAAATAATCTGCTTGGCGAGAGTGTTGGGAAGCGTGTAGAGGGGTGGCGGAACTTTTGCTTCGCAACGTTATCATAATTTAGATAGGCTAAATTTCCGGGAATAATTAAAGATGAGCGACCAGCGCATATTTCAGCGGTTACGGGGTATCTTGCTAACTGCCATTATCACCTCCTTTGTGAGTACAGCCCCGGCCTCAGAGCCCGAGTTTCGCTTTGTCGACATCAATGGCACAAATATTGACTTCGAGGATTATCGTGGAAAATGGGTGGTGGTCAATTATTGGGCGACCTGGTGCCCGCCCTGTCTGGAAGAGATCCCGGAACTGGTGCACTTTCACGAGGAACACAAAAGCAAGGATGCGGTGGTGGTCGGTTTTAATATGGAAGATCATCCTCCAAAAGTATTGAGACATTTCGTCGAAGAAAATATGATGACATACCCGGTCATCCCAATGAGCGACGAGATGGAGCTGGTAGGGGCGATCCAGGGGCTGCCTACAACCTATCTGCTGGATCCCAACGGCAAAGCCGTTGCCATGCAAGTGGGCGAGGTTACGGCTGAAATGTTGGAGACCTACATCAACAATTACGTTGCCGAATAGACGCGCAGGTACTTTCACCCCTTTACCTCCAGGAGGAATATAATGTACAAAAAAATGGCTATGCTCTTTCTTGCTGTCCTGAGTCTCAATGGCGCGGCGTTTGCGGATGAGGGGCCACGCGATCCCTATAGCCATTTTTTCAATGAGACCTTTGGGGACTATTCTGAAGAGCTGCAGCTCGCCCGCGATGAGGGCAAGAAAGGTGTAATGATCTTCTTCGAAATGGATGAGTGCCCCTTCTGCCACTGGATGAAAAAGAATGTGCTCAACCAGCAGGACATCCAGGCCTACTTCCGAGAACATTTCCTGTTGTTTCCCGTTGATATTGAGGGGGACGTCGAGATAACCAGTTTTAAGGGCGAAACCATGCCGCAGAAGGACTTCGCCTTCAAAAAGCACCGTGTCCGCGCTACACCGGTGATCGCTTTCTTCGATCTGGACGGTAATGTGGTGCACCGCCATACAGGGAAAACATCCAGTGTGGATGAGTTTATGATGATGGGGCGGTTTGTCGCCGAAGGGCATTATAAAAATACACGCTTTATCCGCTATAAGCGTGAAAATCGCGATTAATCGGAACATTTGCTATGCAGTTTGTTTTGACGGCGCTTATGCGCAGGCTGCTGTTGCCGCTTGTGCTTGTCAGTTCGGCCTACGCCGCCGAACCTGAACCTCTACCCGAACCGCTGACACTTGATTATGCCCTGTCGCTCGCTGACGAGATGCATCCGACGCTGCTCGCGCAAGAGGCAAGGCGCGAGTTGACACGGGCGCAAATGATGCAGGTGGAGGCGGATAATGCGCTCTCGGTCAGTATCGAAGGGCGTGCCCGCTGGGTTGAACCGTCCTCCATTGCCGAGGATGAAGGGGTGACCGATGATCACAAACTCAGCCTGTTTGTACGCAAACCCCTTTACGACTTCGGTCTCAATAACTCAAAGCGTGAGGCGGCCCGGCAGAGTGAGATGGGGGCGGCGCAACGCTATCGGATGGCGTTGCGGGAACGCAAGGTCGCCATTATGCAGGCCTTCTTTGATGTTTTGTTGGCGGATATGCAATATGCCCGTGACAATGAGGAGCTTGCCATCACATATATTGCATTGGATAAGTTGCGAAATCGCCAGGAGATGGGGCAGGCATCCGATATCCAGGTGTTCGAGTTAGAGAGTGAATACCAGCGTGTGCGCACCCGAATCAATCGTAGCCGGAATCTGCAGCGGGCGACACGCTCACGGCTGGCTAACCTGCTGAATCGTCCCGGGATGTTGCCATCCGATTTACAGCGCCCCTCCCTTGATTATCACAAACGCGAGTTGCCCGAGTATGAGGAACTGCTGGAAGCGGCGCTGGAGTACAACCCACAGATAAAAGCACTGGAATCGGAGCTGGATGCGGCGCGTCGGCAGGTTGAGGCGGCCCGTGCCATCGCCGGCCCTCGTGTTGATGGTGAAGTGGAGGCTTCCGCCTACAGCCGTGAACTTGGCTCGAGTGATCGTGTAAGGGCGGGGGTTACGCTTGAGATCCCCATCTATACCGGTGGTCGAGTGGACGCCGCTGTCGCAGAACAGCAGGCGAACGTCTATGAGCTCCAGTCCCGCCTGGCTGAGTCACGTTATGCGTTGCGCCAAAATGTACTCGATTTGTGGCTTGAGTTGCAGAACCTGAAACTGCAGCGAGAACAGGCCTACAGTGAGATGGACTACCGTGAGCTGTATCTGGACCGTAGTCGTACCGATTATGAGTTGGAATTTGAGGCTGATCTGGGAGATGCCATGGTGCGGATGAGCGAGGCGCAGTTAGCGTTGGCAAAAAACAATTATGAATATGCCATTGTCTGGGAGCGTCTATTGGCGCTGACCAATCATGAATTACCAGGCGATGAGGCTGCATCATCAGCCCCCGGCACGGACGGGGAAGAAAAAGGAGCGGTGAAATGAGACGCGCGGTCTATTCGGGCTTGCTGCTATTGAGCACCTTAGTGTCGCCATCCGCGATGGCGGCCTGGGATGGGGTTATCGACTGGGCTCAGAGAACCGAGTTGAGCACGGCAACCAGCGGCGTAGTCGAGAAGGTGCTGGTAAGCCCGGGGCAGCATGTCGACAAGGGAGACAGCCTGTTACAGCTTGAGCCAAGCGCGCTGCAGGCGGGTGTCGCAAAGGGTAAAGCGGCAATGTCACATTACAAACTCATGCTTGAAGAGGCTGAGCGGGAGCTGGAGCGTACCGAGGAGCTTTATGCCCGTACCCTGCTTGCGGATAGGGATCTTAATCTGGCTACGATTGACCATGCAAAGGCGGATGCGGTTTATCAGCAAAGTCGTGCCGAATATCTGGAGGCCCTGGAGCGGTTACGCAACAGCCGGATCCGAGCGCCGTTCGATGCCTTGGTGCTGGAGCGACGGGTTGAGCCCGGCCAGACCGTTGTATCCCGTTTGCGCACTGAGCCGCAGCTGATTGTCGCGGCAGCCGGGAAGCGACTGGTGCGCTTTAGCGTGAATGCCGATGAATTGGACAAGCTGCCGCCGGGCACTCCGGTTGTGGTGGAAGCGGCGGGCTCCCGTCATGAAGGCCGGGTCGAGGGGCAGTTGCTGAGTCAAGCGAAGGACGGAGAGCCGGTGGTTGTGGAGGCGATCTTCGATGCCGATAAGCGGCTGCTTCCCGGTCTTCGGGCCAAAGTACTGTTACCGTGATGATTTGCCTGCGCTGTCTTGTCTCCGGGCGTGTGCAGGGGGTGTGGTACCGTGCGAGTACCCGCGAACAGGCCTATAAGAACGGTATTAGCGGTTATGCCAAAAACCTTGCCGATGGGCGTGTCGAGGTGCTTGCCTGCGGTGAACCGGAGGCGGTAGCGTCATTGTGTGACTGGTTGTGGCTGGGCCCGTCGGCGGCGAATGTCGATGCGGTGGAGTGTAACGAGACCAAAGAGTCCCCGATTGAAGGCTTCAGTATCGCCTGATCAGCGGAACCACTTGTTGCGCAGCGCGGTGTACACCAGGTTCGGGTAACGGTAACTTCCCAGGCTGCCATTGTAACGGGCGAGGGCGCGTGTCCGGTTACCCTTCTCCATATCCAGGTAATAACGCAGGATGGTGCAGCCGAATCGCAGGTTGGTCTGCACATCGAACAGGTTATCGTTCGGCCGTTCCAGCTCTTGCAACCAGAATGGCATAACCTGCATCAGCCCGCGGGCCCCCGCCTCGGAAATGGCGAAACGATCAAAATTACTCTCCACCTGAATCACGGCGAGGACCAGTTCGGGAGGCAGTTCCGCGCGAACAGCTTCCGTGTGTATGTGGCGGAGTAGCTCAAGTCGCTCTGTTTCATCGGGCAGGACCTTGATCAGACGGTTCGACATATCAGCCAGCCAGACCTCGGCATCGAAGCGATCTTTAAAGCTCTCATGTTCCGACAGGGCGGCGATGAGTCGCTGTTTGAGCTGTGCATCCACGGCCTGTTCCGCCACGGCGGCAGGGGCGGTTACGATTGACCAGAGCAGGCAAAATGGAAGCGTTAGCTGTCGCAGAATCACATTGTTATCCATTATTTATCCGCTGGTAGTATATAACACTGAAAATACCGCTGAAAACGGGAGGCTTGATGCGGAATTCACAGTCCGAAACAAAAGGGAGGGGTTTGTCATGGCAGCTCCCTGCACTGCTCAGCGTAGTTGCCGTCATACTCATGGCGTGGGGTGACGCCGCATCGCTTTTGCTGCGCTATGATCGTACCGCCCTCGCGCAGGGGGAGTGGTGGCGCCTGCTGACGGGGCATGTGGTCCATCTGGGCTGGTCCCATCTGTTGCTGAATCTTGTCGGTCTGTTGCTGGTCTGGCTGCTGGTCGGTGAGGCCATAAGAACAGTGGGATGGTGGTTGCTACTGCTTGTCTGCGCCGTCTTTATTTGCGCGGCACTATGGCTGCTCTATCCGCATCTGCAGTGGTATGTTGGACTCTCCGGGCTGCTCCATGGGATGCTGTTCGGCGGTGCGGTCGTTCTTTTCGGCGTCGGTGACAAAGGGGGAGCGCTGCTGGCGCTACTGGTAATTGTAAAGCTGTTGGCGGAACAGTTATGGGGACCTCTGCCGGGCAGTGAGGCCGCTTCAGGCGGTACGGTGATTGTCGAGGCCCATCTTTACGGGGCGCTTGGAGGCGGCCTCTTTGTCGCATTGGTCTGGCTCAGACCGACATGGCGCAGCCGCCTGCTTGTTACACCGACGATCAACGACGATGATCGGTGAGAGAATCAGGCGTGTTGCGCCACCGACCGGCACCACCGCCTCAGCCGCGTGCGAGCTTCTCCTGAAGGAAGCTCATTAACCGCTCAAGCGGCACATCACTGCTCTCCTCATCCCGGCGTCCCTTGTACTCCACGTTGCCCGCCTTCAGGCCCCGATCGCCGACCACGACCCGGTGTGGAATACCAAGCAGCTCCATATCCGCGAACATTACGCCGGGGCGCTCTCCGCGATCATCGAACAGTACTTCATAACCGGACTCTGTGAGTTCCTCATAGAGCCGTTCGGCGGTCTCGCGAACCGCCTCTGATTTTTGCAGGTTCATCGGCAGCAGGGCGATTTGGAAGGGGGCGATGGCCTCGGGCCAAATGATCCCTTTATCGTCGTGGTTCTGCTCGATGGCCGCGGCGACCACACGGGAGACACCGATGCCGTAGCAGCCCATGGTCATCACTACCGACTTGCCGTTCTCATCCAGTACCGAGGCTTTCATCGCCTCGCTGTATTTGCTGCCGAGCTGGAAGATGTGGCCCACTTCGATGCCGCGCTTGATGGTGAGGTGACCCTTGCCGTCGGGGCTGGCGTCGCCCTCGACCACATTGCGCAGATCGGCCACTTGCGGCTCGGCCGCATCGCGTCCCCAGTTGACGCCGGTCAGGTGCTTGCCATCTTCGTTTGCGCCGCAGACAAAGTCAGCCAGTTGGGCGGCATCGCGATCGGCGATAAGCGGAATGCCGATCTCGACCGGGCCGATGGAGCCGGGGCTGCAGCCTACCGCTGCACGGATCTCCTCGTCGCCGGCGAAGGTCAGCGGGCTGTATACCTGAGGCAGCTTTTCCGCCTTGATTTCATTCAGTTCATGGTCGCCGCGCAGCACAAGGGCGACCACACCCTCCGCTTCTCCTTCAGGAGTGGCGCCGCGCACGATGAGGGTCTTCAGAGTACGGGATGGGGCGATATTGAGGAAGGTTGAGACCTCCTCGATGCTGTGCTGGTCGGGGGTGTCGACGAGCCTCATCTCCTCCCCCGGTGCAGGGCGCTTCCCCTCGGGCGCCAGCGCCTCGGCCTTCTCCACATTGGCGGCGTAATCGCTTTCGCTGGAGAAGGCGATGGCGTCCTCGCCCGATTCGGCCAGTACGTGGAACTCGTGCGAGCCGCTGCCGCCGATGGCGCCGGTATCGGCGAGCACCGGACGGAAGTCCAGACCGAGGCGGGTGAAGATCCGCGTATAGGTCTCGTGCATCACCCGGTAGGTCTGTTTCAGTGACGCCTCATCCAGGTGGAAGGAGTAGGCGTCCTTCATCAGGAATTCCCGCGCCCGCATCACACCGAAGCGGGGCCGGCGCTCGTCGCGGAATTTGGTCTGGATCTGGTAGAAATTGGCCGGCAGCTGTTTATAGCTGCGGATCTCGTTACGAATGAGGTCGGTAATGATCTCCTCATGGGTCGGACCGAAGCAGAACTCCCGGTTGTGCCGATCGGTCATGCGCAGCATCTCCTGCCCCATGGCGTCCCAGCGTCCCGACTCCTGCCACAACTCGGCAGGCTGCACCGCCGGCATCAACACCTCCTGGGCGCCGGCGCGATCCATCTCCTCGCGAACGATACTCTCCACCTTGCGCAGGACCCGCAGCCCCATGGGCAGCCAGGTATACAGACCGGAGGCGAGTTTACGGATCAGCCCGGCTCGCAACATCAACTGATGGCTGATGATTTCGGCATCGGCCGGGGTCTCTTTAACGGTGGCAATCAGGTACTGGGATGCGCGCATAACAGGTATGGTCCACTTCTTTTTCGGTATAAACGGAAGCGGCTATTGTAGACGCAGCGGGGCAGGGCAGTACAGTGGGGAAGCTGTATAGGCGTGAGGGCGTGAGTGCGTGAGGGCGTGAGGGCGTGAGGGCGTGAGTGCGTGAGGGCGTGAGTGCGTGAGTGCGTGAGTGCGTGAGTGCGTGAGGGCGTGAGGGCGTGAGGGCGTGAGGGCGTGAGGGCGTGAGGGCGTGAGGGCGTGAGGGCGTGAGTGCGTGAGGGCGTGAAATGCGAGAGTTCATTCTCGTAGCGGCGGGGTACGCTTTTCCAGCTCTAACGCTCAAACGTCCCTCCATTCCAGCCCCACATATGACGCGCCGCATCGGCAAATTCGATGTAGGTGCGTTCCTGTGGGATGCCAAGCTCCTCTTTGATCAGCCTGCTTAGGGTGGCGGAAAGCTCCCCGGTCCGCTTTCCGGGGAGGCCGATGCTCTTTAGCTCAAGGTACGCGCAGGGGCTTCCCTCTCCGGAAAAAACCATATTCGCCTGCGGCTCCAGCGAGACCATGACGTAGCGCTCCGGTTTGCCCAGAAGTTCGGCGACCTTGGCGGAGCACTGTTTGAGGAGAGCTTGCTGTCTCGACGGCTCAACCGGGCAGTTGGTGCGAATCAGCAGATAAGGCATGCTAAACGGTCCCAGATCTATTTGCAGTTGTTATCGATCATTTGCTGCGCTTCTTTAATCTTTGACTTCCGCAGATCATCTGTAACGTCAACTACCGAACCGTCGGGTAGTTTGACCCGCTCGGAATTTTGGTATGTTTCAAGGTTGGAGCGACCTATCTCGCAATTCATCTTCTGCGCCTGCACAGCCGGGTTGTCCTGATCTTCCCTTTGCGTTGTCTCGTCCTTCTTAGGAGGCTCCTGTTGCTCCGACTTGGAGTCCTTGATGTGCATGGTATCGGCTTTTTGTGACGACGGCTTTGTCTGGCTGTAGTGGACCTGGCCGTTTTCATCTGTCCACTTGTACATTTTCGCGGCATTGGCCGACCCGGTTAGAACCAGCCCGGTGAGCAATAGTGTGGTAATAGTACCGGTGATAATTTTTGAATGTGTATCCATTGTTATTCCACCCGTAAGTGAGTTGTCAGTCCCTAAAGACACTGTCCAGGAGGTAATTTTCGGCTTTCACGCCATTATACCAAGCGCGGCTTTCCTCAACAGGGTGCCGGCCAACCCTGTTATCGCTTGACCTCGGGGCTGAATGCAAGTAGTTTTCTTCTTTTTTGCAGCTGAATTCACACCTGCCCGTTTTTACGGGTATTTTTTTCTTCTTTCGAGCCGATGGGAGACCCTTTTGGTGGATTTGACCGGTGCCGAAATTATTTCGCGCTTTCTGAAGGATGAGGGGGTAGAGCACCTCTTTGGTTATCCTGGGGGCGCGGTTTTGCATATTTACGATGCGCTCTACAAGCAGGATGACGTCAAGCATGTACTGGTAAGGCATGAGCAGGCCGCCACCCATGCGGCGGACGCCTATGCACGTTCGACCGGCAAACCGGGGGTGGTGCTGGTCACCTCGGGTCCCGGCGCCACGAACGCGGTCACCGGTATCGCCACCGCCTATATGGATTCCATTCCGATGGTGGTGATCACCGGTCAGGTCAATTCCGCCCTGATCGGCAACGACGCCTTCCAGGAGGTCGACTCGGTGGGGATCACCCGCCCCTGCGTCAAGCACAACTTCCTGGTCAAGGACGTCAAGGATTTGGCGATCACCCTGAAAAAGGCCTTCTATATCGCCACCACCGGTCGTCCCGGTCCGGTGGTGGTGGACATCCCCAAGGATGTCACCGCCGAGCGCGCCGCCTACGTCTATCCCAAGAAGGTCACCATGCGCTCCTACAACCCGGTGGTGAAGGGACACACCGGCCAGATCAAAAAAGCGGTCAACATGATGCTCACTGCCAAGCGGCCGATGATCTATTCCGGCGGCGGCGTGGTCCAGGGCAATGCGGCCAAGACGTTGACCGACCTGGCGCACCGGCTCGGTTTCCCGGTAACCAATACCTCCATGGGCCTGGGCGGTTTTCCCGCCGGCGACAAGCAGTTTGTCGGTATGCTGGGGATGCACGGGACCTATGAGGCCAATATGAGCATCTCCCACTGTGATCTGCTCATCGCCGTCGGTGCGCGTTTCGATGACCGGGTCACCGGCAAGATCGAGAAGTTCGCCCCTGCAGCCAAGATCATCCACGTGGACATCGACCCGGCCTCCATCTCCAAAAACGTCAAGGTGGATGTGCCCATCGTCGGTGATGTCAATGCGGTGCTCAAGACCATGATCGAGCAGCTCAAGGAGTCCGGCCGCAACCCCGATGGCGAGGCGCTGGCCAAATGGTGGCAACAGATCGAGCAGTGGCGGGCCAAGGAGTGCCTGAAGTACGACAAGAGCTCGCCGATGGTCAAGCCGCAGAATGTGATCGAGACCCTGCACAAAGTGACCAAGGGCAACGCATTTGTCACCTCCGATGTGGGGCAACACCAGATGTGGGCCGCCCAATACTACGGTTTCGATAAGCCGCGGCGCTGGATCAATTCCGGCGGTCTCGGCACCATGGGTTTCGGCCTGCCGGCGGCGATGGGGGTGCAGTTCGCACACCCCAAGTCACAGGTGGCCTGCATCACCGGTGAGGGCTCCATCCAGATGAATATCCAGGAACTCTCCACCTGTTTGCAGTACAATCTGCCGCTGAAGATCCTCTGTCTCAATAACGGCTATCTCGGTATGGTGCGCCAGTGGCAGGAGTTCTTCTACGAGGAGCGTTACTCCCACTCCTACATGGAATC
>JAWOIT010000084.1:0-5585 GCA_046484535.1 Pseudomonadota bacterium
CGGCGATGGGGAAACAGGTACCCTGCCTTCGGCTTGTCTTTCTTTGCGTCCTTTGCGCCTTGCGGTGAATAATTTTTTCTTGGCAAAACAATATATTAACTATAAAAGAAGCAAATACTTCCATATTTTCTGAGACTTAAACCCGGCACATCGGATAAAATGCGCTGTTCTGAGTTTTCAAGCCGCTGAATTACAAGAATTTTCAATCCTGTTTTAGGAGTAGATCCATGTCAGTAAAGCATCCCGTGATTGCGGTCACCGGCTCCTCCGGCGCCGGGACGACCACCGTGAAGAATGCCTTTGAACACATCTTCTTCCGCGAAAAGATCAAGCCGCTGGTAATCGAGGGCGACAGCTATCACCGCTATGATCGCGCCGCCATGAAGGAGGCCATCGCCAAGTTCGCCGAAGAGGGCAAGAACCTCAGCCACTTCGGCCCCGAGGCCAACCACTTCGACCTGCTGGCCGATACCTTCAAGGCCTACGGCGACACCGGTGCCTGCAAGCGCCGCTACTACATCCACAGCGATGAAGAGGCCGATCACCACAACGCCCGCCTGGGCGGCACCAGCTACACCGCCGGCCAATTCACCCCCTGGGAGGAGATCTCCGAGCCGACCGACGTGTTGTTCTATGAGGGCCTGCACGGCGGCGCCAAAGACGGCGATGTGGACGTTTCCGCCCACACCGACCTGCTGGTCGGCGTGGTGCCGATCGTCAACCTGGAGTGGATCCAGAAGATCTTCCGCGACAATGCCCAGCGTGGCTACAGCGCCGAGGCCATCGTCGACACCATCCTGCGCCGCATGCCGGACTACGTGAACTACATCACCCCGCAGTTCTCCCGTACCGACATCAACTTCCAGCGCGTGCCGACGGTCGACACCTCCAACCCGTTCATCGCCCGCGACATCCCCACTCCGGACGAGTCCTTCGTGGTGATCCGCTTCCGCGACCCGGTCAAGACCGGCGTCGACTTCCCGCACCTGCTGAACATGATCCCGGACTCGTTCATGTCACGCCGCAACACCATCGTGGTGCCCGGCGGCAAGATGGGCTTCGCCATGGAGCTGATCCTGGCCCCCATCATTCACGACATGATCAGCAAAAGCCGCAACGCTTGATCCCGGATCGTGATGAAACAAAAAGGCCCGCAACGCGGGCCTTTTTTATTTCCTGCTCGGCCCAGTGGGCCAGGTTGATGCCGAGCCGACGCACCCTCGTCTACCAGGTTCCTGGTTGGTAGGAGCGGCGTCCCCGCCGCGACAGGCATCAGCCGCCCCGACCCGTTGCGCCAAACCGACTCTCACAACTTTGCGCCTTGCGTCTTTGCGGTGAGATCGCATTGCTGGAGAGGGCGCGAAGTTACTCCTGCTCGTACAATCAGTGGTAGCTCAGACGCTGACGACCGCCGACGCGACGCCGCCCCCATAGTCCCATGAACATCAGCAGCAGAATCGATGCCCAGCCCACCGAACCGCCGCCGCCATTGAAGGGGGTTGCGGTTACCGTCACGACACTCACTGTGCGATCCACCTCCGTAGTATTGCCTGCAGCATCCGTTGCCGTGTAGGTCAGAGTGTAGGTGCCAACGGTGTTGGTATCCACCGTGCCGCTTACTGTTGCATCGAGGCCGCTATCCACATTATCGCTCACCGTGTAACCCGGATCGGTAAAAGTCGCCCCGGGCAAAAGCGTTATCGTGCTCTCGCCCAGCAAGGTGATCACCGGGGCGGTCTGGTCGGTAACATGGACCGTGCGAGAGACCGAGACAGCCGCGTTACCCGCCGCATCGGTGACATCGTAGGTGAGCACATAACTGCCTACCGTCGTGGTATCCACGCTACCGCTCACGGTTGCTACCAGGCCGCTATCCACGTTATCGCTCACCGTCGTCCCGGGGTCGGAGAAGACGCTGCCGTGAGCCACGGTCATCTGCTCATCGCCCAGCAGGGTGATCACCGGAGCGGTCTGGTCGGTGACGTGGACGGTACGAGCGACCGGAACAGCCGCGTTACCCGCTGCGTCACTCACATCGTAGGTGAGAACATAGGTGCCAACGGTGGAGGTGTCTACCGTGCCGGTCACAACCACACTTGCTTCGAGACCACTATCCACGTTATCGGTCACTGTGGTCCCCGGATCGGTATAGACGCTCCCCTGGGCGACGGTCATTGGGTTGTCACCCAGCAGCGTGATCACCGGGGGTATCTCATCAACGCTCTGCTGAACACCGCCATTGGTCACACCGACATAACGTATGCTTGATTCCTGTGGGTCGACAGCAATGGCCTGCACGGAGAGATTGCCCAACCCGGTGTTGCTCTCTGTCCAGGTCGCCCCGCTGTCGGTACTCATGAAAGCGCCGCCGCTGGTACCGGCATAGAGGGTATCGGGTGCGGCAGGGTCGATGGCGATGGAGTTGATTGTAAGTCCAGACAAACCGCTGCTATTCCAGCTCTGTCCCCCATCAACACTCATGAAGACCCCTCCACCTAAGGTGCCGGCATAGAGGACCGATGGCGTAACCGGATCGACGGCAATGGAATAGATAAAGGTACTGGTCAAACCGCTGTTGCCCGGAGCCCAGCTCGCACCGCTATCCAAGCTGATAAAGATACCCCCGCCATTAGTACCCGCATAAAGGGTAGATGGTGTCACCGGATCAATGGCAAGGGAGCGAACAACAGTATTGGACAGACCGGTATTGGAGGCGCTCCAGGTTGCGCCACTATCTGTACTTACAAACACTCCTCCGCCCGAAGTTGCCGCGTAAAGTCTCAAAGGGGTGGTAAGGGGATCGATGGCAAGTGAATTGACATTGAGATTAGTCAGTCCGCTGTTGCCGGCTACCCAACTCGCCCCGCTATCGGTGCTCTTGAAAACACCGCCACTACTGGTAGCCGCGTAAAGAGTAGTTGGTGTGACTGGATCGTTAATCAGGAAATAAACGGTATGATTACCCAACCCGTTACTACTAACACTCCAGTTAGCTCCCCGATCCGGGCTCTTGAAGACACCGCCACTGCTGGTGCCGGCATAAAGGGTGGTGGGCGCAATAGGATCCATCGTCAGAGAATTGACCGTCAAGCTGGTCAGGCCGGTATTGCTAGTGCTCCATTTCGCGCCGCTGTCCGTACTTTTGAAAATCCCTTCTCCAATCTTTGTCCCGACATAGAGCGAAGAAGAAATCACCGGGTCGATAGCGATGGAACGAACATCTGTTGCAGTCAACCCGCTGTTAGTAGCATGCCAGCTTGCGCCGCTGTCTGTGCTTTGATAAACACCACCACCGGAGGTCCCTGCATAAAGAGTGGAAGTCGTATTCGGATCAACAGCAATTGAATAGACGTTCTGACCACTCAGTCCGCCGGGACTCCAGCTCGCTCCCCCATCAGTACTCTTGTTTACACCGCTACTCATGGTGCCTGCATATAGAATCGAGGGTGCACTGGGATCGATAACAAGAGACAAGATGTTCTGACTACTCAGACCAGCACTTATGGCCGTCCAGCTTGCTCCACCGTCTGTGCTTTTGAAGACACCACCATAGCCCCCCACATAGAGGGTGCCGGGTGTGCCCGGGTCAATGACAATGGCCAGGACAGAGGTAACATTCACGCCAGTGCTGCTGGTCAGGGTGCCGCTGGCGTTCCAGCTTGCACCACTGTCAGTGCTCTTGAAAACACCACCATTGGTTGCGGCATAAACGATATTGAGTGCAACTGGGTCTACGGCCAGTGCATTAACAAACAGATTTGCCAAACCGAGGTTGCTAGTACTCCAGGTGACACCGCCATCGGTACTTTTATAGACACCGCCACCACTGGTACCCGCATAGAGCGTGGACGATGACAACGGGTCAATGGCAATGGATTTAACCTCTTTACCGCCCAAGCCGCTTACACTGGCACTCCAATTCCCTCCACTGTCGGTGCTTGCGAAGACCTCCCCTCCCAGAGTGCCTGCATACAGGTTCGAGGAGTTGCCCGGGTCGATTGCCAACGAACCGATGCCCCCACCATAAGGCCCGCTGGAGGGACTCCAGCTGAGAGCCTGCGCCAGTTGCGGCAAGGTCAATGAGAGGAGGATAAACAGAACACCGAGCCATTCACCCGGCAGAGACAACTTCTTGCGAACTATGACGTTCTTCATTCTTCTGTTCCTTTTTGCCTTTTTTACAAATCCTAGAGACAAGGAACAGGAAAGCTGGTCGGTCACCCCCCCATATCACGTGTGCACGCACCCCATGAGGAAGGTAGTAATCCACCCGAGGAGGGAGGCAGTCAAAGCCTATGAAGAGGAGCCCGTGATGACACTTTCGAGGGGCATCCGATGGCCCCACAGGGAAAGCTGGTGCAGCCAGCTATGTCTATTTCTGCCCTTCGGCGGCATCCCACTCTTCCGATGCGGGAACGGTCCCCAGCTCGCCGTGGGTCTCCAGCACCGGAGCGGCGTCGATGTCCTGGGCATCCATCATCTCGGCCAGGCGCTGCAGCGAGGCGAGGATCTGGTGTTGCTCCCAGTCCTTGAGCTCCTCGAAACGCTCGATGAAGCGCTCCTGCAGCAGGGTGGGTGCTGTGGAGAGCTGCCGCTCTCCCTCTGCGGTCAACGTCACGTAGACCTTGCGCCGGTCGGTATGGGAGCGGAGACGCTCAATCAGCCCCCTCTTTTCCAGCCGGTCGAGGATCGAGGTCACCGTCCCCTGGCTCAGATTGATCTCCCGCGCCAGCGCCCCGGCACTCATCTCGCGGTGCTGGCCGAGGGCCTGCAGCACCATTAATTGCGGCCCGGTGAGCCCCGATTGCTGCATCAGGCGGCGTGAGCGCATATCGATGGCGCGGATGATACGGCGCAAGCTAATCAACACATCAGTCGTTCTTTCCATTCGTCCTCACTCTTGCTGACACCCAAAGGATTCAGCATGACCACAACCCTAAATCACTTTCAATACAAATCATATGGGAAATCGATAAAACCTGAAAAACGGCCTCAAACTTGATTTAACGCCATAACGCCCCATATAATACCGACATAATTATTTCGTGTGCAAAATATTTGCACTCGAATGATTATTCCAGCCCATAACCCACAAGGTTAATGATGACTGAGACAAGTCCGATACAACTGCGTCCCCCACTACTGGAGGACGGCAAGGCGGTACACGAGCTGATCCAGCGCTGTCCGCCGCTGGATGTGAACTCCAGCTACAACTACTTTCTGCTGTGCAGCCATTTCCGCGATACCTGCGTGGTGGCCGAAACCGATGGAGGTATTGTCGGTTTTCTCTCCGCCTACCTCATCCCATCCCGGCCCGACACCCTATTCGTCTGGCAGGTGGCCGTGGATGAGGCGGCCCGCGGCCATGGCCTGGCCGGGCGGATGGTTGAAGAGATTATCGCCCGCCCCGGGTGTGCTGACGTGCACACCATCGAAACAACGATTTCCCCCTCCAACAGCTCCTCACGGCGGGTCTTCGAACGCTTCGCCGCACAACGGCAGGCAAAGACCCGTGAAGAGACCTTTCTCGAGGCCGCCCATTTCGGCGCCGAGAACCATGAAGAGGAGCGCCTGATCCACATCGG
>JAWOIT010000119.1:0-25408 GCA_046484535.1 Pseudomonadota bacterium
GTATCCGCGCTGCTGGGTCGTATGCCCTCCGCGGTAGGTTATCAGCCGACCCTGGCCGAGGAGATGGGTGCCCTGCAGGAGCGTATCACCTCCACCAAAACCGGCTCCATCACCTCCATCCAGGCGGTATACGTACCGGCGGACGACCTGACTGACCCGTCCCCGGCCACCACCTTCGCCCACCTGGACGCCACCGTGGTACTGTCCCGTCAGATCGCCGAGCTGGGTATCTACCCCGCCGTGGATCCGCTGGACTCCACCAGCCGTCAGCTGGACCCGCTGGTTGTGGGTAACGTGCACTACGACACGGCCCGTGCGGTACAGGGCACGCTGCAGCGCTACAAGGAGCTGCGTGACATCATCGCCATTCTGGGTATGGATGAGTTGTCGGAAGACGACAAGCAAACCGTATCCCGTGCGCGTAAGATTCAGCGCTTCCTCTCCCAGCCGTTCTTCGTGGCCGAGGTATTCACCGGTGCTCCCGGTAAGTACGTCTCCCTCAAGGACACCATCGCAGGGTTCAAAGGCATCGTAAACGGTGAGTACGACGACCTGCCGGAGCAGGCCTTCTACATGGTCGGTACCATCGACGAAGCCGTTGAGAAGGCAAAATCCCTGTAATTAAACCCAAAACGGGGATAAGCTTATGGCTATGACAATGCATGTGAACATCGTCAGCGCTGAGGCGGAGATCTTCTCCGGCACGTGCGAACAGTGCTTCGCACCTGCCATCATGGGTGAGGTGGGGATTTATCCCCGCCATACCCAGATGCTGACTCCGCTCAAGCCCGGCGAGATCCGTGTGGTGAAGGAAGGCGGCGACGAGGAGTTCTACTTCGTCTCCGGCGGTATGCTCGAGGTGCAGCCCCACGTGGTGACTGTGCTGGCCGATACCGCGGTCCGCGCCAAGGATCTCGACGAGGCCCAGGCCATTGAAGCCAAGAAGCGTGCCGAACAGGCGTTGAAAGATCGCCAAGGCGATATGGACTACGCCCGTGCGGAGGCTGAATTGGCCGAGGCCGTGGCCCAGCTGCAGACCATCCAGCGTATGCGCAAGAAGTACGGTGGTTAGCGGTCCTAATGCTTCTGACGGTGCCTGTGTCAACAGGTAAAAGATGAGACGGGAAAAGGGCAGTGTTACACTGCCCTTTTTTCGTTTGCAGCCAAGGCTGGATTTAGATGCTGCATTGATAAATGGTAATCCACCGCAAAGGCGCAAAGGCGCAAAGAAAAGCAGTGAACTACAGGCGCTGGTGACGAGGTGTATAAGGTCACACTGTTCTTACGGTTGAACGATCTCTTTGCGTCTTAGCGCCTTTGCGGTAAAAGTGGTTTTTAATCGAAATGGCTATGTCACTAGAAATCATCATCCTCGCCGCAGGTAAAGGGACGCGAATGCGCTCCTCCATGCCCAAGGTATTGCATCCCATTGCCGGCAGGCCGATGCTGGCGCATGTCATTGATACAGCAAGAAAACTTGCACCCCGAGCCATTCATGTGGTTTACGGGCACGGGGGTGAGCAGGTCAAGAAGGCGATAGCCGATGAGTCGTTGATTTGGGTTGAACAGGAGAAGCAGCTCGGTACCGGTCATGCGGTTGATCAGGCCATGCCGCAGGTCGAGGATGAATCGACGGTGTTGGTGCTGTACGGCGATGTGCCTTTAATTACTGATAAGACACTCAGCCACTTGCTCGCCAACGTCAATGACGGGATCGCGCTGTTGACCGTGATGCTGGACGATGCCCACGGTTATGGGAGGATAGTTCGTGATGAGCGTGGCAGGGTGATCGCCAACGTTGAGCAGAAGGACGCCAGTGAAGCTCAACTGCAGATACGCGAAGGCAATACCGGAATTATGGCCTGTAATGGGAGACAATTGCGTGGATGGCTCGAAAGGCTGGATAACGACAATGCTCAGGGTGAGTATTATCTGACGGATGTGATCGCCCTTGCCGAGAAAGAGGGCAGGGAGGTTGTCGGGATCCGGGCCGATTCGGCGGCCGAGGTATCCGGCGTCAATGATCGGGTCCAACTTGCCGGCTTGGAGAGGGAGTATCAGCACCACTGTGCCGAACAGTTGATGCGAATGGGCACTACGATAATCGATCCCGCGCGTTTTGATCTTCGTGGCGAGGTTACAGCAGGGCCGGATTGTGAGATCGATGTGGGCTGTCTGTTTGAGGGTAGGGTCGAGCTGGGTGAGCGCGTTCGAATCGGCGCCAACTGTGTGCTTCGCAATGTTAAGATTGAAGACGATGTCGTTATCGAGCCGATGAGCATCATTGAGGATGCCGAAATCGGCAGTCACTGCCATATCGGCCCCTTTGCCCGGATTCGTCCGGGAAGCCGTTTGGCGGAGAAAGCCAAAATCGGCAATTTCGTCGAAATAAAGAATAGTGAAATCGGCACCGGCTCGAAGGTCAATCATCTCACTTATATCGGTGATGCCGCGATGGGTGAGGGTGTGAATATCGGAGCCGGAACGATCACCGCCAATTACGACGGCGCCAATAAGCACCGCACCGTTATCGGCGATAACGCTTCGACCGGCTCCAATAGCGTGCTGGTGGCACCGGTTAGTGTAGGTAAAGGGGCGACACTGGGTGCGGCGACCGTGTTGCGCAAAGATGCACCCGAGGGTGAGCTGACGCTTACCGTGACCAAACAGAAGAGTATTCCCGGTTGGAAACGGCCGGTTAAGCAACAAAAATAGCAGGAATTTACTATGTGCGGCATTGTCGGTGCGATAGCGGAACGTGACGTGGTCCCAATACTTTTGGAGGGGTTGAGACGATTGGAGTACCGGGGCTATGACTCGGCGGGTATAGCCGTGGTGGACGACGGGACCTGCCTGGACCGTGAACGTATTCTCGGTAAGGTGCAGACACTGGCCGATGCCCTGAAGCAGCGACCATTGAAAGGACAGATGGGCATCGCCCATACCCGTTGGGCAACCCATGGAAAACCGTCAGAAAAGAACGCCCATCCTCATATCTGTAAAAAAGGGGTGGCGGTTGTTCATAACGGCATTATCGAAAATCATGAAACACTGAAAGAAAAGCAGCTCAAGCAGGGCTATGAGTTCACCTCTGAAACGGATACTGAGGTGGTGGTTCACCAGATTCATAACCATTACGACACTACGAAAAACCTACTTCAGGCGACCCGGGCTACCCTGGTTGAATTGGAAGGGGCATATGCCCTGGGCGTAATTAGCAATAGTGAGCCGGGCAAGATGATTGCCGCGCGACGCGGCAGCCCACTGGTGATTGGTTTGGGTATCGGTGAAAACTTTATCGCTTCCGATGTCGCCGCCCTGCTACCGGTCACGCGCCGATTTATCTTCCTTGAGGACGGTGATGTCGCAGAGATCACCCGAGAGGTGATCACCATTTATGATGTGGACGGTGAACGGGTAGAGCGTGAAGTTGTCGAGTCGACGCTGACGGCAGAGGCCACCGAGCGCGGGAAGTATCGCCACTATATGCTCAAGGAAATCCATGAGCAGCCCCGGGCGATTGCGGAGACACTTGAAGGTAGGCTCGATGGCGGGAAGGTGCTTGAGGCGAGTTTCGGACCCGGGGCGAGTGAGATATTCGACCGCATCAAGTCGGTACAGATTATCGCCTGCGGAACTTCATACCACGCCGGCATGGTGGCGCGTAACTGGTTTGAAGGGGTTGCCGGTGTGCCGTGCCGTGTCGAAGTGGCAAGCGAGTTCCGTTACCGTCACCCCGTACCCGATCCGGATGCGCTGACCGTGGTGATCTCCCAGTCGGGCGAGACCGCCGATACCCTGGCCGCCCTGCGTGCCACCAAGGAGTGGGGCTACGGCCCTTCGGTGGCCATTTGCAATGTCCCGGAAAGCTCTCTTTCGCGCGAAGCGGATTTAACCCTGATGACCCGGGCGGGTCCTGAAATCGGAGTGGCGTCGACCAAGGCCTTTACCACGCAGCTGGTGGCGTTATTGATGCTGGTCACGGCCATCGGCCGTCGGCACAGGATTGATGCAAAGCGCGAGGCGTTGATTGTGGAGCAGTTGGAAGCATTGCCCCGACATGTGGAACAGGTGCTTGCGCTCGATGATCAAATATACAAGCTTTCTGAACAGTTTGTGGACAAGCACCATGCGCTCTTTCTCGGACGTGGCGTGCAATATCCGGTGGCGATGGAGGGGGCGTTGAAGCTCAAGGAGATCTCTTATATTCATGCCGAGGCGTACCCGGCAGGGGAACTGAAACACGGCCCGCTGGCGTTGGTGGATGAAGAAATGCCCGTGATTGCGGTTGCCCCTAACGATGAGTTGCTGGAGAAGCTGAAATCGAACCTTGAAGAGGTGAACGCAAGGGGCGGTGAGTTATACGTTTTTGCGGATCATGCGGCGGGTATGTATAGCGGTGAGCGCTTCCATGTGCTTGAGGTCCCTCCCGGCGGAGGTCATGTGGCGCCGATTATCTTTACGGTACCGCTGCAGCTTCTCGCTTACCACGTGGCGGTATTGAAGGGGACCGATGTGGATCAGCCGAGAAACCTGGCCAAATCGGTCACAGTGGAGTGAGTCAGACCTGGTCCAGGCGCTTGAGAAAGACGTTCATCTCCTTGACCGCCTGGATATCTCCCTTCTTCTCCGCTGCTTTAATTCCGTTCTGCAGGGCCACTCTGGCCTTGCCCGTGTCTTTGCATTCTATAAAGGACTTACCCAGCAACTTCCAGGCGGCCGAATAGCCCGGATCGTGTGTGACCGCCTGTTCAAGATGAGTAATGGCGCTATGGTAATCGTGTTGCTGAAAGTAGGCATTGCCCAGGCCGAAACGCAGCATGGCGTTATCTTCACCCTTGTATAGCATTTTTTCGAGGTTGCCTATGATGCTCATAGGCATTATATGGGGGCGAATGGGAAGGAAACAAAGAGCCGGACTACGCTTTTTGTGCCACCAGGCAGGCTTCGTTGCCAAAAATGCCTGTCCGGCCTGCCAATACCCCCTCCTCACGGTAGGCGACAACCTTGAGAGATGAAAACAGGCGAAGGAGTTCGTTGCGCTGCAGAAGATATGCCGGATTGCGGGGACCGATTTGCGGGTTGATACGGTTACTGAGGAAGGTTTGGTAAAAGAGCAGGCCGCCGGGCCGTAGCGCATCGGTGATCTGCGGGCAGAGCGGACGGTGCAGGAAGCGACAGACGACAATCACATCAAACTGCTGCGCCTGCGGGGGATTGTTGATAATGTCGCGAATGCCGGTGCCGATGGTCAGACCCGCCGTAGCTGCGGCAGTGGCAAGTCGTTCCATGGCAACCGAAGAAATATCCCATGCCTCGGTTTCGAGCCCGTGTCGGGCCAGAAACAGCGCGTTGCCGCCTGAGCCGGCGGCCAGATCGAGCGCCTTACCGGCGGCGGGAAGCAGGTGGGCATTGCTCTGCAGCACCTCACAGGGTTGTGCCGGAGTGTCGGCCATAGACCTGTATCGTTTATCCCAGTGCTCGCTATCCATAAGTTTTAATACCTACACAGGCCGTTAACGCAAGATGGGATCAGACTGAAAGAGGCCTTTGTCACTTACGCCAGAAGGCCGGGGTTAAGAGCACCAGCAGAGTGAAGATCTCCAGCCGCCCAAGCAGCATTGCAAAACAGAGTACCCATTTGGTGAAATCCGGGATGGTGCTGTAATTGAGAGCTACATCCCCCAGACCGGGGCCGAGGTTGTTCATGGTGGCGGCGACCGCGGAAAAGGCGGTGATTTGATCGAGGCCGGCTACCATTAGCAGCAAAAGAATAATGCTGAAGATGGCTACATAGGTGGCGAAAAAGCCCCAAACGGAGTTGATGACTTTCTCTGGGAGTGGTTTGCCACCCATCTTGATCGGTATTACAGCATTGGGATGGACCAGGCGTGTAATCTCGCGCATCCCCTGTTTTAGCAGCAGTAAAAAGCGGATCACTTTCATACCGCCGCCGGTGGAGCCGGCCGAGGCGCCGATGAAGCTTGCGAACAGCAACAGCACCGGCAGAAAGCCCGGCCAGACAGCGTAATTACTGGTGGTAAAGCCGGTGGTGGTACCGATGGAGACTACCTGGAACACACCGTGCAGCATGGTACGACCGAAGTTGTCGAAGGTGGCGTTGATGTGCAGGTAGAAGACGGTAATGAGACTGATGAGCGCAAGGATGGTCAGGTAGGTGCGAAACTCTGCATCGCGTAGATAGGTTTGGATATTCTTGCTTCGCCAGGCCAGAAAGTGGAGAGCGAAGTTGATGCCCGAGAGAAACATAAAGACGATGGCGATGACCTCGATAAGGGGCTTATGTTGAAAATACCCCATACTCGCATCGTGCGTGGAAAAGCCGCCGATCGCGACGGTGGAGAAGGCATGACCGATGGCGTCAAAGAAGTTCATACCGGCAAGCCAGTAGGCGAGCGTGCAGGTGATGGTCAGTCCAAGGTAGATATACCAAAGCGCCTTGGCGGTTTCGGTGATACGCGGTGTGAGCTTATTATCCTTCATCGGCCCCGGTGTTTCGGCGCGGTATAGCTGCATTCCCCCGATGCCGAGCATCGGTAGAATCGCCACCGCAAGAACGATGATTCCCATCCCGCCGAGCCACTGCAGTTGTTGCCGGTAATAGAGCAGCGAGTGGGGCAGATGATCGATACCGGTAATGACGGTGGCGCCGGTCGTGGTCAGTCCGGAGATGGATTCGAAGACCGCATCGGAGATGGATAAATTGGGCTCAGCACCTATTGCGAAGGGCAGGGCGCCGAACAGTCCGAGTACGGTCCAGAACATAACCACGACAACAAAGCCGTCACGAAGCCGCAATTCGCGCCGGTTGTTTCGTGCGGGTAACCACATGAACAGGCCGGTGACGAGGGTGAGAGCGAAACCCAGTAGAAAGGATACATAAAAGCCGTCCTGATAGAGGAGCGAAACCAGTGCCGGGGGGAACATGGTGGTGCTGAAGAGCATCAGCAACAGACCCAGGATGCGTTGTATAGCGCCTAGTTGCATGTTAAGAGCGGCCTAAAGGAAGGTGACGCCGACCTGAAACAGGCGCTCGACTTCCGGGATGCGTTTTTTGTTCACCACGAATAGCAGCACATGGTCTTCAGCCTCGATCACCGTATCGTGGTGGGCGATCAGCACCTCATCGCCTCGAACGATAGCGCCAATAGTCGTACCCTGCGGCAGTTTGATATCTTCAACGGCGCGGCCGACGACTTTGGAGGAGTATTCATCGCCATGGGCGATGGCCTCAATCGCCTCTGCCGCACCACGTCGCAGGGAGTGAACCATCACAACGTCACCGCGTCGAACGTGAGCGAGCAGTGAGCCGATGGTGGCCTGGGGCGGAGAGATGGCGATGTCGATATCACCGCTTTGCACCAGATCCACATAGGCCGCACGGTTGATAAGAGACATCACCTTTTTCGCACCGAGCCGTTTGGCCAGCATGGAGGAGAGAATATTCGCCTCATCGTCATTGGTCAGGGCGCAGAAGACATCGGTGTCTTCGATGTTCTCCTCCAGCAGAAGCTCCTCGTCCGCCGCGTCCCCGTGCAGGACGATGGTTTTATCGAGCTCCTCGGAGATGGTGACAGTGCGTTGGGCGTTGTGGTCGATGAGCTTGACCTGAAACTGTTGCTCGAGCGCCTTTGCCAGGCGCTTGCCGATGTTTCCGCCGCCGGCGATGATGACCCGTTTGACCGGCTTATCCAGTTTGCGCAGTTCACTCATCACGGCGCGGATATCCTTGGTGGCGGCGATGAAAAAGACCTCATCATCGGCCTCGATGACGGTATGGCCCTCGGGGTTGATCGCCTTGCCGCGACGATAGATGGCGGCGACACGTGTTTGGACCCCCGGCATATGATCGCGCAGAGTTCGAAGCTCATGTCCGACCAGCAGACCCCCGTAGTAGGCCTTTACAGCCACCAATTGAACCCTTCCACCGGAGAAGTCGAGCACCTGCAAGGCGCCGGGATGCTGGATCAGCCGGTAGATATAGTCGGTGACCAGTTGTTCCGGGCTGATCATGACATCGATAGGAATGGCGGACTGGCCGAACAGTTCCGGATAAAGCAGATACTCCTGGGCGCGTACGCGGGCGATTTTGGTCGGCGTATGATAGAGGGTATAGGCCACCTGGCAGGCGACCATATTGGTCTCGTCGCTATTGGTGACCGCGATAATCATGTCGGCATCTTCCGCCCCCGCCCTTTGCAGAACATCCGGATGCGACCCTCTGCCGGCAACCGTGCGCAGGTCGAGTCGGTCCTGCAGTTCCTGCAGCCGTTTGTTATCGGTGTCGACGACAGTGATGTCGTTGGCTTCACTGGCGAGGTTGTTTGCCAGAGATGAACCGACTTGGCCGGCACCGAGAATGATTATTTTCATGGGACGGATTATTGCCTGTTGACCGCCAAAGGTGTAGTAATTCTAACCCGCTATAACATCAGGTAAAAGGTAAAAGCACCGGGGGTGACCCTATCGGTCGCGCTGTTACGGAGTTTAGGGGCACATTGATGGATTGTGGGAAGCACAGGCGGTGCGAGACTTTCACCTTTCACCGACCGAATGCCTTGGGGTCGATGCGAAGGCTGCGAAGCTTGCGGTAGAGGTGGGTACGCTCCATACCGGCATGTTGGGCCACCTTATTCACGCTCCCTTCGTACCGGCGCATCAATTCTTCGAAATAGCTGCGTTCGAACTGCTCCCGAGCCTGCCGAATCGGCAGTTCGTAGGCGGTAGAGGCGGAGTCAGGCGCAGGGGATAGGTTTTGTTGTCCGAGTGCTTCTTCAATCTCATCGATATCTATTTCCCTATCGCGACCGACGATAAGCATCCGCTTCACCAGGTTCTTCAGCTCCTGGACATTACCGGGCCAGTTGTACTGCCGCAGTCGGTTAAGGGCCGCGGTATTAAAGCTGCGGTAGGGGAGTTTGTCGGATTCGACAAAGTAGTCTCGATAATAGGCGATGAGATCCAGTACGTCGTCGCTGTGTTCGCGCAGCGCGGGGATGTAGAGTGACACCACGTTCAGTTCGTAATAAAGGTCCGTGCGAAAACGTTCCAGGTTGACCAAATGATCCAGTGGGTGGCGTGTAGCGGCGATAATACGTATATCGGCATTAAGTGGTGTTGCACCGTGTTGCCGTTCGAACGTGCCGTCACGCAAGAGTTGTACGAGTCGAAGCTGGCTTTCATTATCCAGCTCACCGATATCGTCGATATAGAGGGTGCCGCCATTTGCCTGCTCAACCAACCCGTAATGGACGTGCTTGTTATCCTCGTGCCCGAATAGCTGTACAAGGTGGTTGGTATGTGTATTGAGGGGCGTAATATCTGCAGTGACGAACGGTTCGTGTCTACGCATGCTGTTGTTATGCAGGTAGCGTGCAAAAAGCTGTTTGCCGCTGCCGGTCTCGCCGGTTACAAGTACTGTGGTGTCGTGTTGGGCGATGCGAAGCGCCTGCCGGCGAAGATGTTGAAGCTGGTGGCTGCGACCAATCGGTTCGGTCACGGGTTGCGTCGTCATGCGCAGGCCGAGATTCTCTCGCTGCAGGTTGTAGCTCTCCAACGCGTTTTCGATGGTCAGCAGCAGTTTGGTCAGTGAAAGGGGCTTTTCGATATAATCATAGGCGCCGAGGCGGGTAGCCTCTACCGCTGTTTCTACGGTGCCATGGCCGGACATCATTATCACCGGTTGAGCCAACGGCTCCTCGGCAATCCACTCTTTTAGCAGGGTGATGCCGTCCACATCGGGCATCCAGATGTCGAGCAGGATGAGGTCGGGTTTTTTCCTAAGGCGGGCCTCACGGGCATGGGCGGCATCTTCCGCGGTCGCCACCGAGTATCCCTCATCCATCAGGATCTCTTGTAACAGACTGCGGATGTCCGGTTCATCGTCTATTACGAGTATGTGCGGTGAACTCGTCATGGTGGTGAGATTTCCGATTTGAACTTGAATTATGGGTTGCTCGTGATGTTTTCGTCGTTGCGTGTCCCGGCCTGTACGGGCAGTCGCAAGGTGATCACCGCCCCGCCCTTGTCAGCATTCTCGGCCCAGAGAATACCGCCGTGCTCCTCGATGATCTTTTTCACCACAGCCAGCCCCAAACCCGTCCCCTTGGGTTTGGTGGTGATATAGGGTTCGAAAAGATGACTGAGAATCGCCTCGGGGAAGCCCGGTCCGTTATCCTCAAAACAGATCTCGACGAAATGGCAGCTATCTTTTTCTGCACAGTGTACCGCAACATTCAGGTTGATGGAGCTTGTGCCTTCTGCTGCCTCCAGGGTGTTCTTTACCAGATTGTGGAACAGTTGGCGCAGCCTGTCCGCATCGGCTTCGATACGCGGCAGTCGGTGACTGGTATCCAGTTGGATGATAATCTGCTCGTCCCCCTGATAGAGCTCGAACACATCATTGAGCAGCTCCCCGAGATCGATGCGTTCGAGCTTAAGCCTCGGTGGCCGTGCATAGTCAGAGAAGGCCTTGACCATGGTTTTCATGCTCTCCACCTGCTGCACGATGGTGTGGGTGGAACGGTCGAGAATGTCGGCGTCTTCAGCGCTCATGCTTTTGAGGTATTTGTGGCGTAGCCGTTCTGCGGAGAGCTGGATGGGGGTTAACGGGTTTTTGATCTCATGGGCCAGGCGCCGGGCCACCTCACCCCAGGCCGCATCCCGTTGCGCCTGGATAAGTGCGGTGACATCATCGAAGACAATCACATGTTCGCCTTGTCGTTTTTCCGTTCCGCGCAGCGGTGAACCACGGCAAATCAGCACTTGCCGTCCATTGGGACCGAACAGCACCACTTCGGCCTGCCAGGCGCCGCTTTTTTTGTTCAGTTGGTGGCTGATGGCTTCTACCAGGGGCTCGACAGCGGGATAGCGTTCCGCCACTGTTGGTAGGGACAAGTGGGGGATCTTTCCGCTCGGCAGCCCCAGAATCTGTTCAGCCGCGCTGTTGGCGCTGTGTACGGTACCTTTTTCATCCAGCGTCAACACACCCGAGGAAAGACAGGCCAGTACAGCCTCAAGGTAGGCGTGTTGCTCTTCGGCCAGCTGTTGGCTTTGTTGGGCTTCGTCGCGGGCGCGCGCGATTTTTCGGGTCATTTCGTTGAATGAGCGGACCAGAAACCCCAGCTCATCCCGTCCGGGTAGCGGCAGGCGTTTGTCATAGTTACCGGCGGCCACGGCTCTGGTGCCTTCCGCCAGATCGCTGATGGGTGCTACGAGACGTCGGGCAGAGAAAAATGCCGACCATACGGCGGTTAGCAGACTCAACAACAATACCAGTGATAGCGTCAGGGTGAAGCTGTATTTAAGTGGTTGGCGCAAAAAGGCCAGTTCCTTGTATTGGCTGTATGCGTCCTGAACACTGTCGGCGAGGGTATCGATGCGGGCCGGGACGGCATAAAGCACTTGCAGTAGGCGTGGCTCTCGCATCGGGTCCGAATTGGGGATCTGCATGACGATACGCATACTCAAGCCGCGATTACGAATCGGTTCCAGGGCGGCATAGTGAAGTCCGCGGCGGACCTGGTTCAATACGGCTGTGTTGGGCATCGCCGGGAGCACGGTTGCGGAATCGTTGCTGCTGCTGGTAATGACACGGCCGTTGAAATCGAGCAGCGTCATCTCTACCGCCTCGCTACGTTGGAGGAGCTCGTTAATTTTCAGTGCGGCCGAGATATTTTTCTCCTGCGCAAGAATTTGCACCTGTGTACGGGTACGGTGCAGGAGCTCGCGTAAGCGGGTGTCGAGCGCGGCGCGTCCCAGCTCCAGCGAATCCTCCAATGCCTTTTCGATTCGTACATCGAACCAGCTGTCGATACCGCGGTGGAGGAACTGCAGAGAGAAGTAGTAGAGCACTGAGATAGGTGCGACCGAAAGTATCACGAACATGATCACCAGTCTGACCGTCAGTCTCGAACCGGGTGAGTGCCTACGGTATTGGGTGATAAGCAGTATCAAGTGGCGGCTGATAAGCGCCAGAAGCAGCAACAGCGCGAGGATATTGATACCCAGCACCAGTGAATAGAGTCTACCGAACAGGGCGGAGTTCTGCGTGGCGGCGCTCATTAAATAGAGCGAGGCCAGTAGCAGAATAAACAGCAGCACTACCGGCTTAGGGCCGGAAGTCAGACGCTTCAGGGTGTCAACGACCATGTGTACCAATCGCTGTCGAGACGCCAAGCGGGCGTAATGTATGCCAGAGGGCGCAGTGGTGAGGGCAGGGCTTCAATATCCAGTTCTGCGTGCAACAGGACTTCGTATGCCTCGTTCTCTTCGATAAGCTGTTTGTCGAGCAGGGGAAAATCCTTCAGGTTACCGAGGGTAACGAGCGCAGCATCAAGTGCTTGGAAGGCATAGAAGGCGCCGCTATTGATGTTTTGCAACAGATACTGGTGGGAGAGGGCATGGTAGCGAAGCCGATAACGCTGCTCCAGTGAGGCCATCTCCGCATCCAGCCACCAACGGCGCTTGCGATGGATTTCGATATTGACTTGAAGGGTGATCGGTACCCCGTTGTTCAGTGCTTCAATGACAACGTCGGTCAGCCTGTAGTCGATGTTGGCGTCGAGCAGGTAGACATCGTCCTGAAGCTTGGTGTGGATACCGGTAATGAAGAATTCGGAAGCGATTACCGAGGTGGGGACGATAGCGATGAGCAGCGCCAGCATAAGTTGGCGAAAAGGTGTGCGGCGTGCGGGATCAGAGACTTTTTGTAATGCACGCGTAGTAAAAACCATCCATTCCATCCTGATCCGGGAGAATCTGTCGGCCAACCGCTTCCGGGTATCCCCACTCCACCTGTAATGGCGATTCCGTAGCATCATCATGCCTGGCAAGAAAGTTTGCAAGTTGTTCGCTGTTTTCCCGGGGTAGTATCGAGCAGGTCGCATAGACCAGCATACCGCCCGGACGCAGCAGCGGCCATAGCGCGTCCAAAATCTTCCGCTGCAAGGCGACCAGCTGCCCGATATCCTGCTCACGGCGCAGTAACTTGATGTCGGGATGGCGGCGGATGACTCCGGTGGCCGAGCAGGGGGCATCGAGCAGGATACGATCAAAGGCCTTTCCGTCCCACCACTGGTCCGGTTTGGCGGCATCTGCCGCCACCAGTGTCGCCTGAAGGCCGATTCGGTTGAGATTCTGCTCAACCCGCTCAAGTCTTTTCTCTTCAATATCAAGCGCAATAAGCTCAATATCTTCGCATATTTCAAGAAGATGTCCGGTTTTGCCGCCAGGGGCGGCGCAGGCGTCCAGAACCCGCATACCCGGTTCCGGCGCCACCAGGGTCGCGGCAAGCTGGGCGGCGCTGTCCTGTACAGAAACCCTGCCTTCAGTGAAGCCGGGTAACCGCTCTACACCGACAGGCTGATCCAGGATCAAGGCGTCCGGCGCGTGGTCAGATGTCCCGGCGTAAAATCCGGCATCATGCAATGCCTGAAGATAGCTCTTCCGCTCCTGGCGGGTGCGGTTGTTGCGCAGGACCATCGGGGGGCGCCGGTTGTTGGCCGCGACGATCATCTTCCATTGCCGAGGCCAGGCCTTTTGCAGCCGCTCGAGCAGCCAGCGCGGATGGGCGGCGGCGGCGACCTCATCGTGCTCCAGTTCTGCCTCCAGGGCGGTACGTTCCCGTTGAAAACGGCGAAGCACGGCGTTGACCAAACCCTTGGCCCAGCCTTTTTTAAGCAGGGCGGTGACCGCCACGGTCTCGGAGACGGCGGCGTGGGCGGGAAGGTCCAGGTAAGAGAGCTGGTAGAGGCCGATAAGCAGTAAGCATTTGACCTCGTACTCCTTGGCCTTGAGCGGCTTGTCCATGAGACGTCCGAGTAACACCTCCAGGCGCGGCCACCAGCGGAGTGTACCGTAGCAAAGCTCCTGGGCCAGGGGGCGGCGTTCCGGAGGGAGAGTGTTGAAGCCCTCCGGAAGCAGGCCGGAGAGGGATTGGCCGTCGCGGATCACTCGGGTGAGGACATTAACGGCGGCGGCACGCGGGTTTTTACTGCCCTTGTTGTTAGCCACCCAGGATAACCCCGTCGAGATTATTGGCGTTGATAAAATCGGCGGCGGTCTGCGGTTTGCCGCCGGGTCGCTGCAGTCGCAGTATCCGTAAGACCCCCTCACCGGCGGCGATATCAATGCCCTGTTTCCCCGCACGAATTACACTGCCGGGGGGGCGATCAGTGGACTCATCGATGGCCCGGGCCTCCCACAGGCGCAAGGTATCTCCCTGATACGCGGTCTGTGCGACCGGCCAGGGGTTGAATGCGGCTACTTGAGCGGCGATCCGGGTCGCCGGCTGATCCCAGTCGATGCTTGCTTCACTTTTATGCAGTTTTTTTGCATAACAGGCCTGGCTGTCCTCCTGTTTTTGCGCCGTAAGGCCGCCGCTTTGTAGCGCATCCAGTGCCTCAAGGATGGCTTTTCCACCCAGTTCGGCCAGTCGGTCATGTAGTGTGGCGGCGGTGTCATCAGCGGTGATCGCTGTAGACAACGTATAGAGCATATCACCGGTATCGAGCCCTTCATCCATCTGCATGATGGTGACGCCGGTTTCCTTATCGCCGGCGAGTATCGCCCGCTGGATGGGGGCGGCGCCGCGCCAGCGCGGCAGTAATGAAGCATGGATATTGAGGCAGCCCATGGGCGGTATGTTCAGTACCGCCTCCGGCAGAATCAGTCCGTAGGCCGCCACGACCATGACATCGGGCTTGAGCTCCGCCAGGATCGCCTGCTCTTCGGGGGATTTCAGGCTTTCAGGTTGATGAACCTCGATGCCGTGTTTTTGCGCCAACGTTTTTACCGGGCCGGCCTTTAGCTTGCGGCCACGCCCGGCGGGGCGGTCCGGCTGGGTATAGACGGCGACAACATTGTGACGGGATTCGATAAGCGCCTGCAGGGCGACAGCGGCGAAATCAGGCGTACCCGCGTAGACGATGTTCAGCGGCTTGGACATAGATATGTTATCGGTGTAATGAGTAAGTGGTTACATCGTCTGGCGACGTTGTTTTTCGAGTTTCTTTCTGATCCGTTGGCGCTTGAGGTTGGAGAGGTAATCCACAAACAGTTTGCCGTCCAGGTGATCGATCTCATGCTGAATGCAGACCGCCAGCAGACCATCGGCCTCAAGCTCAAAGGGCTCACCGTTGCGGTCCAGGGCTCGGATCTTGACCTGTTCGGCCCGCTCGACCTTCTCATACACCCCCGGTACGGAGAGGCAGCCCTCATCCATCTCCTCGACGCCGTCCTTCTCCAGGATCTCCGGGTTGATCAGCACCAGCGGGTCGTTCTTTTCCTCTGAAATATCAACGACGATCAATCGCTTATGAAAATTAACCTGGGTCGCTGCCAGACCGATGCCCGGGGCATCATACATGGTCTCGAACATATCATCGATAAATCCGCGCAGTTCGTCATCGACCTTCTCCACCGGTTTGGCGACGGTGCGCAGACGCTCGTCGGGAAAATGTAAAATTGTAAGATGTGACATGCTAATTCCGTAAAAAGCTCTAGTAGGGGGGCTCTGAGTTATTTCTATGGCCTCAGACACCGTAGAAATAAATCAGAGACTCCTGTAGCTTTAGTTGCTAAAGTAATGATCATACTGGAAACTCTAACTATACCGCACCTCTTTGAGGGCGGGGGAAATTTCGCTAGAATCGCCAGTGTATGCTGAGAATAAGGGATGCCCATGGTTAATAAACAGCTTCACCTCGCCCGTCAATTTACCGGTCTATCGGCGGCATTGATGATCGCCCTGATGGCCGGCTGCGCCTCCGCGCCTGAAGAGCCGGAGCCAACTCCTGTCACAGAGACGGAGCCTGTGGTGGAGTCTGATCCGGCGTTTGAGCCGGAGCCGGCAACTGTAACGGAGCCGGTCGTTCAGTTGCGTTCGGACCACCCTGAAACCTATACCGTGGTCAAGGGGGATACCCTATGGGACATCGCCTCAGCCTTTCTAAAGGACCCCTGGATGTGGCCGGAGTTGTGGCAATCCAATCCCCAGATTGAAAATCCTCACCTCATCTACCCCGGTGATATCCTTACCATCTATTTTAAAGACGGTAAACCGGTGTTGCGAGTGGATAGACAAGGTACGGTGACAGAGGTTCCGCCTCTTCCCGGCGATATACAGGCGATGCATGAGGGGGACTATCCGACGGTAAAGCTCAAGCCCGGCGTGAGGGAGATGCCGCTGGAAGAGGCTATCCCTACCATTCCCCTGGATGCGATTCGCAGCTTCCTCAGTCGTCCGAGGGTAATGGGCGAAGGGGAACTGCAAGGGTATCCCTATGTCGTCGCCCATGACGAGAATCATTTATTGGGCGGCGGCGGCTACAGTTTTTACGCCAGGGGAATCGAGGAGAGCGAGGCCGTTTCCAACTATGTGATTGTCCGTGCAGGTGATAAGTATGTCGATCCGGATACCGGTGAGGTTTTGGGTTATGAGGCGATCTATATCGGTGAAGCCCAATTGAGGCGGCTGGGGGATCCGGCCAAACTCTTCATCACCCAGTCCGGTCGTGAGATCCTAAGAGGCGACCGTTTGCTGCCCAAGGCTAATGAGCGTTTGCATTATCAGTATATGCCCCGGGCTCCGGAACAGCCGGTAAGCGGCAAGATTATCTCTGTGCTCGACGGTGTGGCGCGAATCGGTCAGTACCAGGTCGTGGTGCTGAACGTCGGTCGTCAGAATGATATAGAGCCCGGTCATGTTCTGGCTGCAATGCAGTCGGGTGCTAAAGTCCAGGACACCATCAGGGGCGGGTTGGTCCGGCTTCACGATGAGAAGGCGGGAACCGTGATGGTGTTCCGTTCCTTTGAGCGCGTCAGCTATGCGCTGGTAATGCGTGCCGGTAGGGCGATTCGCCTCTACGACACCGTGACAAATCCCTGATATCAAGCCAACGGCCGCAGGGAGGCGGTTACGGATGTTGTGGTAATGGAAGAGCGAACACAACAACTTCACTACTGGCTGGCCCTGCTCCACGTCAAGGGGGTGGGGCCGGTGCAGTACCGGCAGCTGTTGCAGCAGGCGGGAAGTCCCAAGGCGTTGTTCGAGTCGCCCCCCGAGGCCTTGAAGCAGGCGCTGCTTCACCCGGACCGGGAGGCTGTGGAAACCGCGCTGGAGTGGCTGAACCAGCCCGGCTGTCATATTCTCACCCTTGATGATCCCGCCTATCCGCCCCAGCTTAAAGAGATCCACGACGCCCCGCCGCTGCTGTTTGTTCGCGGTGATCCGAACCAGTTGGTCAATCCGCAGTTGGCGATGGTCGGTAGCCGCAACCCCGGCGTGGTGGGGCGCGAGACCGCCCACGATTTCGCCCGCAGCCTGGCGGCCGCCGGCCTGGTGGTGACCAGCGGTTTGGCGCAGGGTATAGACACGGCCGCGCACCGTGGCGCACTGGATGGCGGCGGTCATACGGTGGCGGTGTTCGGAACCGGCCTTGATCGCGTCTATCCGGCAAAAAACCGCCAGTTGGCCCATACCATCGTCGAGCAGGGTGGTTGTCTGGTGTCGGAATATCCCCCAGGCACGGAGCCGCTTCCGGCCAATTTCCCCCGGCGCAATCGAATCATCAGCGGGCTGTCGCTTGGCACGCTGGTGGTGGAGGCGGCGCTGCGTAGCGGCTCCCTGATCACCGCCCGTTATGCGGCGGAGCAGGGGCGGGAGGTTTTCGCCATCCCCGGCTCGATTCACAACCCGTTGGCCAGGGGCTGTCATCAGCTGATTCGTCAGGGCGCCAAGTTGGTGGAGACCGCCGCTGATATATTGGAGGAGCTCGCCCCACAGCTGCATGCGGCAATCGACGCTCCTGATGAGGGGGGTAAAGAGGAGCAAGTCCATGAACTCGATGAGGATTACCGCCTGTTGCTGACCTGTCTGGACGGCGGCCCCAGCAGTGTGGATCAGATCGTGCAGCGCAGCGGATTGACGGCGGATGCGGTTTCCTCCATGCTGTTATTGTTAGAAATGCAGGGTTATGTGACATCCGCAACGGGCGGCTACACACTGGCCGGCAAGAGACCATGAAATGAAACAAGACGTATTTGATATCCTGCTTTACCTGTTTGAAAACTACATGTACGACGAGAGTGGGCAGGAGCGTGACCGGGATACGCTGCAGCTTGAATTGCAGGATGCCGGTTTTCAAAGCCATGAAATAACCAAGGCCTTCGACTGGCTTGAGGGTCTGGGTAGTATGAGTTACGAGAATGCCGCGCCGCTGGGCGGAGGGCAGCAGTCGTTTCGTATTTACTCCGATGCTGAGACGGTAAAACTCGATAGCGAATGCCGTGGGTTTCTGCTGTTTCTCGAACAGATGGGGGTGCTGGATCACGCCACCCGTGAGCTGGTGGTCGACCGGGTTATGGCGCTGGAGAGTGATGCGGTGGATATTGATCAGCTCAAGTGGGTGATCCTTATGGTGCTATTCAATCAGCCAGGTCAAGAGGCCGCCGTGGCCTGGATGGAAGACCTGGTACTGGACGAGGTGGTTGAACAACTGCATTAACCAATGTCGTTGTGACAAAACCGGTTATCGATGCCCGCAACTGGCAACCTGCCGGAGTTTGAAATGAATGTCGACAGGGTGTGGCTTGGGCCGGAATCTCCCCGAAATCCTGTTATAGTGCGGCTATACGATTTGGATTTGGATAAGATTTGGTCCGGCCCTCCCGCGTTTCCCATTTCAATTTCCCATACTCCTGCAGGCCGCCGGCGGGCATTTTTCTGGTAGTTGAGATCTTATGAGCAAGAATCTTGTTATCGTGGAGTCGCCGGCAAAGGCGAAGACCATAAAAAAATATCTGGGCAAGGACTTTGAAGTCCTGGCCTCGTACGGACACGTGCGGGATCTCAAGCCCAAAGAGGGGGCGGTCGAACCGGATAACGACTTTGCCATGAAGTATCAGGTCATCGACCGCAACAGCAAGCATGTCGATGCCATCGCCAAGGCCCTGAAAAAGGCCGATGCCCTCTATCTCGCCACTGACCCGGACCGCGAGGGTGAGGCGATCTCCTGGCACCTGTTGGAGCTTCTGAAAAACAAAAAGCTGCTCAAGGACAAGGAAGTCGGTCGGGTGGTCTTCCACGAGATCACCAAGAAGGCGATCCGCGAGGCGGTGGAGCATCCGCGGGATATCGCCATGGAGCTGGTCAACGCCCAGCAGGCGCGGCGCGCCCTCGACTATCTGGTCGGTTTTAATCTCTCCCCCCTGCTATGGAAAAAGATCCGCCGCGGCCTCTCCGCCGGGCGGGTGCAGAGCCCGGCGCTGCGCCTGATTGTCGAACGCGAGGAGGAGATTGAGCGTTTCGTCCCGCGCGAATACTGGTCCGTTGAGGCGGATGTCAGCAGCAAGGGGCAGAATTTTAGTTCCAAGTTGATCCAGTTCGAGGGCGAGAAGGTCGAGCAGTTCACCATCGACAACGGCGAGCGCGCCGAACAGGTGGAGTCGACCCTGCTCAAGCAGGCCGAAGGTAAGCTCGATGTCACCAAGGTGGTGAAAAAGCAGCGCAAGCGTAACCCCGCCGCCCCCTTTACCACCTCCACCTTGCAACAGGAAGCCTCGCGTAAGCTCGGTTTTACCGCTCAGCGCACCATGCGTACCGCACAGCAGCTCTATGAGGGGATCGACATCGGTGGCGAGACCGTCGGTTTGATCACCTACATGCGTACCGACTCGGTCAACCTTGCCGCCGAGGCGACGGAGGAGGTGCGTCAATACATCGCCCAGCGTTTCGGCAGCGACAATGTGCCGCCGGAGCCGCGCACCTTCAAAACCAAATCGAAAAACGCCCAGGAGGCCCACGAGGCGATCCGGCCCACCTCGGTAGAGCGGGTGCCCCAATCGATCCAGGGCCACCTGTCCAAGGATCAGTTCCGTCTCTATGAACTGATCTGGAAGCGTACCCTCGCCTGCCAGATGGTGCACGCCACCCTCGATACCGTGGCGGTGGACCTGGCCGCCGGTGAGGGTAACCTCTTTCGCGCCAACGGCTCGACCATCGTCCACCCCGGTTTTATGGCGGTCTACCAGGAGAGCGTGGACGATGCCAAGGAGAAGCAGGACGACAACAAGCTGCTGCCCAAACTGCTGGAGGGCGAGAAGGTCGAGCTCATCGCCATCCGTCCCGAACAGCACTTTACCGAACCGCCGCCGCGCTTCTCCGAGGCGAGTCTGGTCAAGGCGCTGGAGGAGTATGGCATCGGCCGTCCCTCCACCTACGCCAGCATCATCTCCACCCTGCAGCAGCGCGAATATGTGGAGATGGACCGGCGCCGCTTTATCCCCACCGATGTGGGGCGGGTGGTAAACAAATTCCTCACCAACCACTTTACCCAGTACGTCGACTACGACTTTACCGCCAAGCTCGAGGATGAACTCGATGCGGTCTCCCGCGGCGAGGAGGAGTGGGTGCCGCTGATGAAGCGCTTCTGGCGCCCGTTCAAGGACCTGGTGGACGACAAGGAGAAGAGCGTCAGCCGCAAGGAAGTCACCCAGGAAGAGATGGACGAGGCCTGCCCCCAATGCGGCAAGCCGCTGGCGATCCGCCTCGGCCGCCGGGGCCGTTTCATCGGCTGTACCGGCTATCCCGACTGCGACTACACCCGCAACTTGGGCGACGACAAGGATGTCAAGAACGAGCCGGAAGTGGTCGAGGGCAGAACCTGTCCCGAGTGCGGTTCGGCGCTGGTGATCCGCGAGGGACGCTACGGCAAGTTCATCGGCTGCAGCAGTTATCCCGAGTGCAAGCACATCGAGCCGCTGGAGCAGCCGGTGGATACCGGCGTGGAGTGCCCCAAGTGCCACAAGGGCACACTGCTGCGCCGCAAGTCGCGCCGCGGTAAGATCTTCTACTCCTGTTCCACCTACCCGGACTGTGACTACGCGGTGTGGAACGAACCGATCAACGAACCCTGCCCCGACTGCGGCTGGCCGATCCTGACGATCAAGACCACCAAGCGCAAAGGCACCGAGAAGGTCTGTCCGCAAAAGGAGTGCGGCTTTGCCGAGCCGTATGAAAAAGCGGACGAAACGGAAGAGGCCGAGAGCGAGTAATCATTGTTCACCACAGAGACACGGAGAACGCAGAGAACTTTAAAAGCGTATAACAATGCTGTGCGGAGTCAGGCATAGGTGCAAAGTCGGCCTGGCGACATTGCGGTAGTGGCTATCTGAAAAAACATCGTTCAGTTTTATCTTTCTCTGCGTACTTTGCGTCTCTGTGGTGAGTCAATAAGCATAATTAACATCATTCCTGGAGAGACACTGCCATGAGCAAGCCCTTTGTTGGCATTTTGATGGGTTCGGATTCCGATCTGCCGGCCATGCAGGCCACCTTCAAGGTGCTGAAGTCCTTCGATATCACCTATGAGGTGCGCATCCACTCGGCCCATCGCACGCCGGAGGCGACCCATGACTATGTCACCGATGCGGAGAAGCGCGGCTGTCAGGCCTTTATCTGCGCCGCCGGTCTTGCCGCCCACCTGGCCGGCGCGGTCTCGGCGATCACCGTTCGTCCCGTCATCGGTGTACCGATGGACGGCGGTCCGCTCAAGGGCCAGGATGCATTGCTCTCCACGGTGATGATGCCGGGCGGCATTCCGGTGGCCACCGTCGCCATCGGCAGCGCCGGCGCCAAGAATGCCGGTTACCTGGCGGCACAGATCATGGCGGTCTCCGATGAGGCGCTGGCGCAAAAGCTGCGTGATGAGCGTGCCGCCAACAAGGAGAAGATCCTGGCGCGAAACGCCGAGGTGCAGAAGGAACTCGGTCTCGATTAATCCTCATGAGCCCGTTTCACCTGCGAACCGCCCGCCGCACTTTGCTCGGCGGCGGTATCGTCGCCTACCCCACCGAGGCGGTTTACGGCCTGGGTTGCGACCCGCTCAATCCTGATTCAGTAATGCGTTTGCTGGCGCTCAAGGAGCGTCCGTGGCGGAAGGGGCTGATCCTCATCGCCTCCCATCAGTCACAGCTGGAACCCTATCTCGAGCCGATTGACCCGGCCGTACAGGAGAGGTTGTCACAGACCTGGCCGGGACCGGTGACCTGGTTGCTGCCCGCACTAGCTGAAGTACCGTACTGGTTGCGCGGTGAGAACCGGACACTGGCGGTGAGGGTGACCGCCCACCCGTTGGCGGCGGCGCTGTGTGATTACATGGGTGGGGCTATCGTCTCCACCAGCGCCAATCGGGCCGGACACGAGCCGGCGCGTAACGCACTATCCGTGCGACGTGAACTGGGAAATGAAGTCGATTACATTCTGCACGGTGAACTGGGCGACAGCGACAACCCGACCGAGATCCGCGATGCAGGAACAGGCCGTATTATCCGTGCCGGTTGATATTTACCGCAAAGCTAGCGCGTCCTGTTCACGCTCCTCACCCACTTCCCTGTGGGTGAAGGCGCGAAGGGCGCAAAGGGAGGATACAGGTGCACTTACGGGCAACTCTGGGCATGAATGGAAAACCTTTTGAAATCAGTTTTGCACCCGTGCCCGCAGCAATATCCTTTGCGCCCTTTGCGTCTTTGCGGTGAAATTTATTTTTTAGGTATTACACATGTCCAACATCGATGTCGATTCTGTAAAAGAATACTTGCTCTCTCTGCAGCAGCGCATTGTCGATGCGCTGGAGGCGGAGGACGGTGAGGGTGAGTTCATCCGAGACGAGTGGCAGCGCCCGCATGAACCGGAGAAGGGCCTCACCGGCGGTGGGATCGTACGTCTGATGAGCGAGGGTCGGGTGTTCGAGCAGGCTGGGATCAACTTCTCCCATGTCCGCGGCGAAAAGTTGCCGCCCTCGGCCAGCGCTCACCGGCCGGAACTTGCGGGGCGTTCCTTCCAGGCGCTGGGTGTGTCGCTGGTGATCCATCCGCGCAATCCCTACGTACCCACCTCCCACGCCAACGTGCGCCTGTTTGTGGCGGAGAAGGCAGGTGAGGAGCCGGTGTGGTGGTTCGGCGGCGGTTTTGACCTGACGCCTTACTATCCGTTTCATGAGGATGTGATCGACTGGCATCAAACGGCCAGGGCCGCCTGCGATCCGTTCGGTGAAGGGGTCTACCCGAAATACAAAAAGTGGTGTGATGAGTATTTCTATCTCAAGCACCGTGACGAGACGCGCGGTGTCGGCGGTCTTTTTTTCGATGACCTGAACGACTGGGACTTCAACACCTGCTTTGCCTTTCTGCGCAGCGTCGGTGATGGCTATATCAATGCCTATACTCCGATAGTCAGCCGGCGCAAGGAGATCCCCTACGGCGAGCGCGAGCGGGACTTTCAACTCTACCGCCGTGGCCGCTACGTGGAGTTCAATCTGGTCTTCGACCGCGGTACCCTGTTCGGTCTGCAGTCGGGCGGACGCACCGAATCGATCCTGATGTCGATGCCGCCGCTGGTGAAGTGGCGCTACAACTGGTCGCCCGAACCGGGCACACCCGAGGCGAATCTTTATGACAACTATCTCAAACCCAGGGACTGGCTTGGAGAGCAAGAAGCATGACGGATAACACCCTTTACTGGCACGACTACGAGACCTTCGGCACTGACACCGCGCGGGACCGCCCGGTGCAGTTCGCCGGTGTGCGCACCGATGAGGATCTGAACATCATCGGTGAGCCGCTGAATATCTACGCCCGCCCGGCGCCGGATACCCTGCCGCATCCGATCTCCTCGCTCATCACCGGCATCACGCCGCAGGATGCATTGGAGAAGGGGCTGCCGGAGGACGAGTTTATCCGCCGCATCCACGAGGAGTTGGCGCAGCCGGGCACCTGCGGCGTCGGTTATAACTCGATCCGTTTCGATGATGAGGTGACGCGTAAGACCCTCTACCGCAATCTCTACGACCCCTACGCCCGCGAGTGGCAGAACGGTAACTCCCGCTGGGATATTATCGACATGGTGCGTGCCTGCCGCGACCTGCGCCCGGAAGGGATCGTCTGGCCGGTCAAGGAGGAGAACGGCCGCACCAGCTTCAAGCTCGAAGAGCTGACCGTCGCCAACGGCATCGGTCACGAGCAGGCGCACGATGCGCTCTCCGATGTCTACGCCACCATCGCCATGGCCAAATTGATCAAGGAGAAACAGCCCAAGCTCTACGACTTCTGCTACAAGCTGCGGCGCAAGAAGGAGGTGAGCAAGCATATCGATCTTCGCGGCATGAGCCCGATCCTGCACACCTCCGGCATGTACGGCAGCGACCACGGCAACACCCGGCTGGTGGTGCCGGTGGCGATGCATCCGGTGAACAAGAACAGCGTGATTGTCTTCGACTTGTCACAGGATCCGGCGATACTTCTGGATCACGGCCACAAAAAGCTCAAGGAGCGGCTCTACACCCGCACCGAGGATCTGCCCGAGGGGGTGGAGCGCCCGGCGTTGAAACAGATCCTGATGAACAAGTGCCCCGTGATTGCCCCGCTCAACACCCTCGATGGGGTGGCGGCCAAACGACTGCAGATCGACCTGGTTCGTTGCCAGCAGAACCGCCAAGCGCTGCTCGCCTCGCGCAAGGCGATTCAGGCGAAGATCGCCAAGATCTTCGAGCCGGAAAAGTTCGAACCGCAGACCGATCCGGATCTCATGATCTACGGCGGCGGCTTTTTCTCCGATGCGGACAAGCGCGCCATGCAGAGGGTGCACGAAACCGACCCCGAGGAGCTGGGCCGGCAGAGCTGGGTGTTCGAGGATAAACGCTTGCCGGAGCTGTTGCTGCGCTTTCGCGCCCGCAACTACCCGGAGACCCTCAGTGAAGATGAGCGCGGCCAGTGGCTGGAACACTGCCGTGCGCGCCTGTTCGAGGGCGACTCAGGGCACATGAATTTTGATCAGTTTTTTGCCGAGATCGAAGAGGCCAAAGCGGAGCAGGAGCTCGATGAAAAGGGCCTTCAGATCCTCGCGCAGGTGGAGCAGTACGGACGCGAGTTGCAGGCCTACCTGGCCGAGGGTTAATGTTTGCCACAGAGTTCACAGCGGGTACGGAGCTGAAACCCTATTTGACACGTTAACCTCCGTGTTCTCTGTGCCCTCTGTGGCTAAAAAGGATGTTGCCGGTTAAAAAAGCCCGTTGATGGTTTCGATCACATCCGGCTTGTCCCACTCGATGCCGCCGAACAGGGCGTAGCGGATCTTGCCTTTGGGGTCGACGATAAAGGTGGTAGGTACCGCGGTGATCATCCACTGCTCGACCACATCGCCTTCGGGGTTGAGCAGGATGGGGAAGTTGACCTCAATGTCGTGCTTTTTCAAAAAGGCCTCGACGGTCGACTTCTCCTCGGCCATATCCACCGCCAGGATCGCAAACGGCTTATCCCCCAGTTTTTCTTTCAGTCGCTGCATCGACGGCATCTCCTTGATGCAGGGACCGCAGTAGGTGGCCCAGAAGTT
>JAWOIT010000124.1:0-6881 GCA_046484535.1 Pseudomonadota bacterium
CCCGGAGAGACCGCCGGCAGCATCATCAATTCTTTAATGAGAAAGGCCGTTGCCTGACTAAAGCTCAGCTGGTTCGGCTCCACCCCTTTTAGCGAATAGGCCATCTGCGCCATCTGGAAGCGCAGCAGGTTATAGGCGAGCAATACCCCCCATAACTCCTGGCGCACCATCTCGGGTTTCTTGCTGCGCAGTGTTAGTCGGTTCTGCAGCAGATACTGCTTCATCTCCCGGTACCCCAGTTCAATCTCCCAGCGATGGCAGTACAAATCCACGATGTCCGCACCGGGGTAGCGCTGTGAATCGACCATGGAGGTCAAGATCTGCACCCGCTTGCCCTTGATGGTCTTACTCACCAGCCGCGCCTGCATCGTCTCCGGGAGTTCCGGCCACTTTTTGCGGGCTTGGGGCGTGGTGGTGAGCTCAACGAGTTCATTGCTGCGGCACAGCTTGCGCAACACACGATACTGGGTACCTTTCCTCAGCGGTAACAGCCAGTGGCGCTCGGTGCCGGCGCTCTGCCACTGATGCAGCAGCCCCAGGGAGTAGAAACCCTTGTCAAATAACGTCAGGGAGTGGTCTGGTGTCTTGTCGATAAGCTCGGCGGCCAGTTTCATCTCATTGACCGCCACACTGTTGAAAGCGCTTGCGGTGAGCAGGTGGCTGGTTAGCTCCATCTGGCAAACCATGCGCACCTGCGGGTAGGTCGACTCACTGGTTTGGTTGGCGGTGCGGCCAAAATCGGCCTGGTTTTCTGCGGTGTCCTCGGTGCGCCAAACCACCCCATCAACCCCCAGCAGGGTCAGGCCACACCAGTGTGGATGCGGTGTCGCGCCATGCCACAGCGACTGGGTCTGCTCGAATACCTCGCGCACCGGCGCCTCACCCAGTCGCTGTCGCGCTTGCACGACAGCACTGGGGGCGACAAAGGGACGTTTGCCCGGTAGCAAGATATCCAGCTGATTGACCAACTGGGCCATGGGGATATGCCGAAATAGCGCCATGCCCACGACACTCCATACCATCATCTCCAGAGGTAAGCGGCGCTTGCGCAGCGTAACCGTACCGCTGCTTTGCAGACATTCGCTAATGAGTTCCGGGGAGAGTACCTCGGAAAGGGCGTTGAAATGCTCAGGGGAAAAGGTGTGGATACGATCGAGAGCTTGGCTGAGAAACATAAAAAAATCCGGTGACCAAAAATGATCACCGGATTTTGATCTCATCTTACTGATAGTCAAGCAAGTTTTCGCTTAACTGATCGGCATTACGGGATAACCCGGCCTTTTCACTACCACTATCTACTTGTTTTATTTACTGTTATCCAGCATGTACTCGACGACAGCCTTGAGCTCTTCATCGGAGCAATCGCCACAGGTACCGCGTGGCGGCATGGCATTGAAGCCGTTGATCGCGTGGTCCATCAGAGTATCCATGCCCTTCTCGATACGCGGGACCCAGGCACCGGCATCACCCAATACCGGCGCACCGGCGGCACCGGTACCGTGGCAGGCGAAACAGGATCTGTCATAAATCTCTTTACCGGAACGGCTGCCACCGCCCGCAGCTGCAGGCGCCTCAACATCAGCGGCACTGGCAGTCTCCGGAACGATGGGCTCACCTGTATTCAGCTTCCCGACAGGGGCAATGCGCTCGGCAATGGCTTCATCACTCATATCGGCATCGGACTCACCCTTCAGGACCGAACCGACCAAACTGTTGATGACCACAATCAGAACAGCGACGACAATGATCACACCGACACTGACACCGAAGTTGGTATTTACTTTGCTCACAGCGAACTCCTAACTTGTTGATATTAAAAACTATTATGTATAGCCACCGGCCGGCAACAAAGCGAAATGGCCGGGCTTACGGCACACGGGGCGACCGCGTACCTGAAAAACTCACGCACCCAACAGGACTGAGCGGATTACAGAAAGTCTATTAGTATATCGTTTATTAGGGCTTTCAGGAAATTACCGACACAATGGCGGTTTAATCCAACGGCTGACAGGAAGACCGGCACACTTTCGCCATGGACGCCGCCGCCAATGACCGGTATCCTTGTCCCTCCTGAAAAAGCGCCCGTAGCTCAGCTGGATAGAGCGCCACCCTCCGGAGGTGGAAGTCGGGGGTTCGAATCCCTCCGGGCGCGCCATACAAACACAAAAGGTCCTCTTTATGAGGGCCTTTTTTGTTTGTGGGGTGTGCTCGGCGGATTTGATGAGAACCCCTCGGTTCGACGACCGAACTCAGGCGCGGTGTCCTTTCCCTGGATGGCAATCAGCCAAAGACGCCGGTTCAGTGTCAGCCTATTTGTCTGTGCAGCCACCCGTTTCGACCTGGACCGTCGAGTGGGCGATGCCGAAACGGTCCTTTAGGATCGTTTTTACCTGGGTCAATACAGAGGCGCAGTCCTTTGCGTTGCAGACACTCACGTGCATGGTCAATAGCGGCCGGTCAGGGGTCAATGACCAGACATGCACATGGTGGACATCCTCCACCGCATCGATCCCCTCGCTGATGGCCCGTCGAAGCAGCTCGACATCCACGTCTTCCGGTGTCCCCTCAAGAAGGATGTGCACCGACTGCTTCACCACATACCAGGCACTGCGCAGAATCAGCAGCGCCACCAGTATCGACAATAGCGGATCGATGGGCATCCAACCGGTCCAGAGGATGATGCCGGCAGCGCTAATGGCGGCCACCGAGCCGAGCAAATCACCCATGACGTGTACCAGGGCACCGCGAAGATTCAGGTCGGCGCGGTTGCCGCCGTGCAGAATGGCAAAGGCAATGAGGTTAACCAGCAGACCCAGCACGGCGACGACCAACATCAAGCCGCCAAGTACCTCAACGGGTTCCATCAGGCGTTGCAACGCCTCATAGCCGATCCAGCCCACCAACAGAATGAAAGCCAGGCCGTTGATCAGGGCGGCGAGGATCTGCACCCGGTGATAACCGTAGGTACGCAGTTTATCCGCAGGACGCCGCGCCGCCCGGGCCGCCCCCCAGGCGAGCACCAGCGAGGCGGCGTCGGTCAGCATGTGCCCGGCATCGGCCAGCAGCGCCAGCGAACCGGAGAGGATGCCGCCGACGACCTCCACCAGCATAAAGCCGCTAACGAGCCATAGCGCCCAGAGCAGCCGGCGCTCACTGGTATGACCATGTGCTTGGTTGCCCGTCAAACCCTTCGCACTCCTCTTGAGGTTGTATCGGATTGTCGGGGCCGGTGTCGTACGTGTAGCACTCCCCTATACCGGTGGCTGAATAGCGCTAAGCGATTGCATTAATCACGTTTCCTGACAAGACAGCTACCTCTGCTGCCGGCATTTAGCCTTAGCCGAGTTGCACCCCTTCCGGCAGTTTCACTTCCATGGCGATCGGCAGGTGATCGGAGTAGGCATGATTGAGCACTTTGCAGTCCACAACTTCGATACCGGAGCTGACCAGAATATGGTCGATGTGCCGCTCCGGCTTCCAGCTGGGAAATGTATGAAGCTCCTGTATAGGCTCACACAGACCGCTAATCCGAAACAACCGCCGCATCTCAATGCTATCGGGCGAACAGTTCATATCGCCCATCACAATCGCATGCGGGTAATCCTGCAGCAGTTCCGCCACATAGGACAGCTGCCGTAACCTGGCGCGGGTGCCGAGCGCCAAATGCAGCATGATCACGGCCAACGGGTTATCCGCATGGCCGTAGCGCACCAGCAAAGCGCCTCTTCCCGGGATCATTCCGGGTAGTTTGTGTTCTGTGATTTCACTCGGGCGGATGCGGCTCAAGAGTCCACTTCCATGCTGCGCCCATCTACCAAGATTGCGGTTCAACTGGTGATACCAGAAGGGATAATCCGCCTTGTTGGCGAGGTATTCGGTCAAATCAACGTAGTTGGTTCGGTGACTTCCCGAGTCAATCTCCTGCAGCCCCACCACATCGTATTCGCGTAGCACCCGTGCGATCTTGTCCAGCGTTTCAAAGCGCCTGCTTGCCGGAAAAATATGTTTCCAGCTTTTGGTCAGATAGTGGCGGGGATGGATGCTGTTGATCCCGACCTGAACGTTATAGCTGAGCAGGCGTATTCGTTGTCCCTGCTCACGGGCAGGCTGTAATCTTTTCATTCTACGTACCGTTAAAACGCTATACAGGACAGATCATGTCACCGAGACTGGCGGTAAGTTTGAGATTTTCCCCATAATCTACCGGGCAATCGATGATTGTAACGCGCTCACTGTCCAGGGCCTTTCTCAAAACAGGCAACAGTTCCCCTGCCGCCTCCACCCTCACCCCTTCGGCACCAAAGGATTCGGCCAGCATGACAAAGTCCGGGTTATTGAAATCCACATGGGAGATTCTCCCGAACTGGTTCATTTGCTTCCATCTGATAAGGCCATAGCCACGATCATTCCAAATCAACACAACCAAGGGAATCTGTAACCGTACCGCGGTTTCTATCTCCTGCACATTCATCAGAAAACCGGCATCGCCGGTCACCGCCACCACCTTGCGCTCCGGCATGGCCAGTTTCGCGGCAATGGCGCCGGGCAGTGCGATCCCCATGCTGGCAAAGCCGTTGGAAATGATGCAGGTGTTCGGCACCTCGCAACGGAACATGCGCGCCATCCACATCTTGTGCGCCCCTACATCGCAGACCACGATGTCTTCCAGGTCCATCGCCGTACGCAGGTCCCAAATGATCTTCTGCGGCTTGATCGGAAAACCCTCATCCTTGCTGCAGGCGTTCATCTCCCGAATCAACGCCTCACGCAGCGGTCGCAGGGCATGACCCTGATGCGGTGTGGCAAGCTCGCCGACTCGGATAAGGGAGTGTTTGATGTCCCCCACCACGCCAACGGAAACCGGGTAATAGGCATCCACCTCCGCCGGCATGGTGTCGATATGGATAATGGTCCTGTCACGGCTGGGATGCCATAAATAAGGGTGGTATTCGACCAGGTCGTAACCGACGCAGATGATCACATCCGCCCCCTCGAAACCGCAGTGGACGTAATCCTTCGCCTGCAGACCGGCGCTACCGAGAGTCAGGGGGTGCTTGAACGGCATCACCCCTTTGGCCATAAAGGTATTGGCCACCGGAATATTGAGCCTTTCGGAAAAATCGGCCAGTTGCTGCCAGGCTTTGGCGCGAATCACCCCATTGCCGGCGAGGATCAGCGGCGATTTCGCCTCGGAGATCAACTTGGCGGCAAGTTCCACCCGGCTGGTCGCCGGCTCGGACATGATCGGGTTCTTCACCGGCAGGGGTGAATCGTCCACCTCCATCTCGGCGATATTCTCGGGGAACTCGATAAAGCCGGCTCCGGTCTTTTCCGTCTGCGCCAGTTTGAAGGCCTTGCGCACCACCTCGGGGATGATATTGGGACTGAGCAGGCGCGAGGAGTATTTGGTGATGGGCTGGAACATCTGTTCCAGATCCAATACCTGGTGCGACTCCTTATGCAGACGGTGGGTCGAAGCCTGTCCGGCGATGGCAACCAGCGGGGCGTGATCCATATTGGCATCCGCCACACCGGTAATCAGGTTGGTGGCGCCCGGTCCCAGTGTCGCCAAACAGACCCCCGCCTTCCCGGTCAGCCTGCCATAGACATCGGCCATGAAAGCGGCGCCCTGCTCGTGCCGCACCACCACAAAACGGATGGATGAGTCGAGCAGGGCGTCCATGAGGTCCAGATTTTCCTCGCCGGGAATACCGAATATGTATTCGATGCCCTCGTTCTCAAGGCAACGGACAAACAGCTCTGCCGCTCTCATTCCCCTCTCCGGTGCATTGGCTTATGCACCAAGTTTAGTTGCATTACTTTCCTGCTTCCCGGGCGACCAGTGCATCGGTGATTTCCATCATCCGCTTGTTGCTGCCGGCCATACTGCCGCCGGTATGGTACTTGCCGTTGATGACCATGGCCGGTACGCCGGTAATGCCGTATTTTTGTGTCAGATCCGCGGCACGGCGTATCTTCGACTGCACGGCAAAAGACTTGAACGTTTTGTCGAACTCCTCGCCCTCTACCCCGAGACCGACAAAGAATTCACGGATCGACGCCTCACTGCTCATCCGTTTATTCTCTTTATGGAGCGCATCGAAAAAGGGTTTATGGAACTTCTCCAGAACCCCCAGCACCTCAGCGGTATAGTAGGCCTTGGCATGCAGCTTCCATACCGGCTTGGTGAAGATTGCCGGGACGCGGACAAACTCGACATTTTCGGGTTCGTTCTCCAACCACTTATGCAGTGTCGGCTCGAAATGGTAGCAGTGGGGACAGCCATACCAGAACATCTCCACGACCTGTACCTTGCCGTTACTGCCGCCCGGCTGCGGCGGGACGATGAGCTTGTAATCCTTTCCCTCAGTAAACTCTTCCGCCTTGACGGCGCCTGTGGCCACAAACATCAACGGCAGGGCCAGGAAAAGTGCTGCAAAAATTCGATGTATCACGTTATTTTCTCCTCTCTTTTCTGTTCTGTGCATTAGTCTTGCGGATTGTCGCTACTATAACCGAAGGGCCGGGCACTGCACAGCTTGGCCGCCGGCACCCTTCCCCCCGCTCTGCGTGTGTTTTATCCTATGCTTATACCAAGCGAAGGAGCTGACCATGGCCGAGAACAAAAACATCAACCTGACCGAATTCCTCAACCGACAATACCTGTGTGAGGCAATGACCACACGCGAAATCCAGACTCTATTGGATTTCACAGAAGAGGTTCAGTTCAAAAAAAATGAGATCATTGCCGACATCGGCGAGGTCGGTGAGGCGCTCTATTTCGTGGTCGAGGGTGAGGCGGCGCTGTTCCAGCAGGCCGAAAGCGAAACGGTGGAGATTGGCCGGGCCGGTTCCGGGGGAATGATCGGCTCCATGTCCTT
>JAWOIT010000019.1:0-32958 GCA_046484535.1 Pseudomonadota bacterium
GACAATTTGTTTCTCCTTGCTCCGGACATAGGGTTCGGGGCTTAATAGCCGAAAGGAGCTTTTGATGAAGCACTATGAAGTCGTGTTTCTGGTCCATCCTGATCAGAGCGAACAAGTCCCTGCCATGATTGAGCGCTATCGCTCAACCATCGAAACAGCAGGCGGCACGATCCACCGTCTCGAAGACTGGGGTCGTCGCCAGCTCGCCTATCCCATCAATAAGATTCACAAAGCGCACTATGTGCTGATGAATGTGGAGTGCCCGACGGAAACGATGCAGGAGATTGAAGGCGCCTTCCGTTTCAATGATGCCGTTATCCGCAACCTCATCCTGAGCGTCAAAGAAGCCTTTACCGAGGCCTCGCCGCTGGCCAAGAGTAAGGACGAGAAGCGTGAGGATACCTCCGGCGGTGATGCCGAGCCTGCCGAGAAAAAGGCAGAGAAGTCGGAGAAGTCAGAGGAGACGGAAGCATCCAGCGAGACAGCTTCCGAGTAAGTGCCGCTAAGCGGTGGAGAATCGACTGCTGATTGAAGGGATTGTCGGTAACAAACCGCAAATCCGTTACAATCCGACCGGTATTCCCATTGCGCGCTTTACACTCATGCACCAGTCGCAGCAGAATGAGGCCGGCATGAAACGCTCGGTCATCTGTAACATCGCAGTGGTGGTGAGTGGCGAAGCATTGCAGCAGACTGTGCAGCAGTTACAAACAGGAGAGGGGGTAAGAGTCAGCGGATTTCTGGCTCGTGCCAATAACCGGCAGGGCGAATACCGCCTTATCCTCCATGCGGACAGTATCGAGCATTGCGAGCTGATACCCGCTGAGTGAAAGAAGAGATTTACGTTAGGAGACCGAAATGGCCCGTTTTTTCCGTCGCAAGAAGTATTGCCGTTTTACCGCAGAGGGTATCAAAGAGATCGATTACAAGGATCTTAACACCCTGAAGAACTACGTCACCGAAAGCGGCAAGATCGTACCCAGTCGCATTACCGGCACCAGCTCCAAGTATCAGCGTCAGCTGGCCACCGCAGTCAAGCGCGCCCGTTATCTGGCCCTGTTGCCCTACACCGATTCCCACTAAGCGGAATCGCGTAACGCCTGCGCAATACTGACTGATGCGTTCACTGGCGGCCTATATTGTCAGGGGCCGAATGCAGGCGGCCCTGGTGGCGGTGGCATCGGCACTATTGTTGCTGATACTGTTGCCGCTGGGTTATCCGTTCAGTTTTATCAGTGGCGCGGCGGTGGCCCTGGCCACCCTGCGTCTGGGGATGCGGCAAGGTCTTTTGCTGGTTCTGTGGGCGGTTCTGGCAGTCGGCGGGCTCGGGCTGCTGTGGTTACAGAACCCCATGCCCGGAGCGGTGCTCGCCGTCGTCCTGTGGTTACCGGTATGGGCCATGGCGGTAAGTTTACGCCGTACCGCCCAGCCGAGGCGAAGCCTGCTGCTTGCCACGATCTATGGCCTGATGGCTGTTCTGGCCTTTCATTACGGCACGGAAGACCCGGTGCAGTGGTGGAACAGTTTGTTGCAGGAGGCGTTGCAGGAAACGCTGGCGGGACTGGCTGAGTCAGAGCGCGGTCAGCTGTTACATAATTTGGAACTGATCGCGGGTCTGATGACCGGCTTTTCCGCAGCAGTGTTAACCGCCACCCTAATCGGCAGCCTTATGTTGGGTCGCTGGTGGCAGGCGGTTCTGTACAACCCTGGTGGGTTCGGTGAAGAGTTTCGCCGGATCAGCATGGGTAAGCCGCTGACCTTGGGGTTAGTGCTGTTAGCTGCGCTTATGTCGTTGACTGAAGCCCGGCTGCTCTTTCAGGACATGGTGGTAGTGCTGATAGTGCCGTTTACTGTACAGGGGCTTGCCGTGGTGCATACACTGGTTAAGCAGCGCAAAGCCCATAACGGTTGGCTGGCAGTGCTTTATCTGTTGCTGTTTATCGCCACCGGACAGATAGCGTTACTGCTTGCATTGGTCGGCGCTATAGATAACTGGTTTGATTTTCGAAGGTTCTTCGGCCCGAAAGGTGAGGCCGGCGAGGAGTAAAACAGCTGTCGGTCTGAACCGCCGCTGTAGATAGATTAGTTAACTCGAGGTAGGAAAGATGGACGTTATTCTATTGGAAAAGGTAATCAACCTGGGCAACCTGGGCGATCAGGTGAAAGTCAAATCCGGCTATGCCCGCAACTTCCTGCTGCCCAAGGGCAAGGCGGTCATGGCGACCAAAGACAATGTCGCCATGTTCGAAGAGCGACGCGCCGAGCTGGAGGCCAAGGAGGCAGAACAGCTCTCCGCGGCACAGGCCCGCGCCGAAAAATTGGCTGCGCTGGAAACCATCACTATCGGCGCCCGTGCCGGTGATGAAGGCAAACTGTTCGGCTCGGTCACCGCAGCGGATATCGCCGATGCCATCACCGCGGCCGGTGTGGAAGTGGCCAAGAGCGAAGTGAAAATGCCCGAAGGTCCGATTCGCGCCACCGGCGAATTTGAGATGATGGTGCAGCTGCACACCGATGTCGCTCAGGCGGTTAACATCCAGGTTGTTGCTGAATAAGCCGCTGCCCTGAATCACGAAGGCTGTATCACATTCGATTGTGATACAGCCTTCGCATTTTTGCCCTTTACACCAGCCGTCCGGCTGGGGCATGCTCTTGGTTAAATAGTGCTGCGTCACAACGCCGCCGGAAATGAGGCTGGAGATGCCGGAAAACCTGGTTCCACTCAATCGTGATGAGGCCACCGAGGCCCTGAAAGTGCCGCCCCACTCGGTCGAGGCGGAGCAGTCCGTGCTCGGCGGTCTGATGCTGGAAAATAGCGCCTGGGACAAGGTTGGTGACCTGGTCGCTGAAAACGATTTCTATCGCCGTGACCACCGGCAAATCTTCAGCGCCATCCGTAATCTGGCCGAGGAGGGCACCCCCTTCGATGTGGTCACCCTCGCCGAGTGGCTGGATAAGCAGAGTGAGCTGGAGAATGTGGGCGGGATTAGCTATCTCGGCTCGCTTGTCACCAACACCCCCAGTGCGGCCAATATCAAGTCCTATGCCAACATCGTGCGGGAGCGCTCGGTGCTTCGGCAACTTATCCAGGTGGCTAACGATATTGCCGATTCGGGCTTTCACCCCGAAGGGCGAAATATCAGTGAACTGCTGGATGAGGCCGAGCGCCGGGTCTTTGAGATCGCCGATCAGGGGGCCCGCGGCAACAAAGGCTTTGCCGGCATGAAGGAGTTGCTGACCCAGGCGGTCGAGCGTATTGATTATCTCTTTACCCAGGACAACCCCATCACCGGTGTTCCGACCGGTTTTGATGATTTTGACGAAAAGACCTCCGGTCTGCAGCGCTCCGATCTGGTTATCATTGCCGGTCGTCCCTCCATGGGTAAGACCACCTTCGCCATGAACATCGCCGAGAACGCGGCGATCAAGGGTCAGGTCCCGGTTGCGGTATTCTCCATGGAGATGCCCGGTGAGCAACTGGCGATGCGGATGATGTCCTCATTGGGGCGGATCGACCAGCACAAGCTGCGCACCGGCAAGCTGGAGGACGACGACTGGCCGCGACTGACCTCCGCCGTGGGCATCCTCTCCGAGGCGCCCATCTATATCGACGACACCCCGGGCCTCACCCCCACCGAGCTGCGCTCGCGCGCCCGCCGCCTTGCCCGTGAGCACGGCCTGGGCCTTATCGTCATCGACTATCTGCAGTTGATGCAGGGCTCTCCCGGCTCTTCCAAGGAGAACCGTGCCACCGAGATCTCCGAGATTTCCCGCTCGCTCAAGGGGCTGGCCAAGGAATTGAATGTCCCGGTCATCGCCCTGTCGCAGCTCAATCGCAGCCTGGAGCAACGTCCGGACAAGCGCCCGGTGATGTCGGATCTGCGCGAATCCGGTGCGATTGAGCAGGACGCTGACGTGATTATCTTCATCTATCGCGATGAGGTGTATAACGAGGACAGTAGCGACAAGGGCACCGCGGAGATCCTGATCCGCAAACAGCGTAACGGCCCTATCGGCATGACCCGGCTGGCGTTCCTCGGCAAATATACCCGTTTTGAAAACCTGGCCCACGATAACTACGGCGGCGGAGACTTTGGCTGATGCGGCCCACACAGGTCCTCATCGACCTGCACGCCCTACGCCATAATCTGCAGCAGGTGCGCCGCGCCGCCCCGGGGCGCCGTGTGATGGCGGCGATCAAGGCCAACGGCTATGGCCATGGGCTGGAACGGGTGGCACGGACCCTTGGTGATAGCGATAGCTTCGGTGTCGCCTCTATCGAGGAGGCGCTGCAGCTTCGCCAGGCCGGGATCACGGCGCCCATCACCCTGCTGGAAGGTTTCTTCCACCCCGATGAACTTCCCCTAATCGAGCAGCATGGGTTCGAGCTGGTGCTGCATCATTCGCAGCAGATCGAACAGTTGCTCGCCGCACCTGTCACCCGACCGCTACGCGCCTGGCTCAAGGTCGATTCCGGCATGCATCGCCTGGGTCTGCCGCCTGAGCAGGCAACAACATTCTGGCGGCGACTCGTTGATCACCCCAAAGTGCAAGCCGTCGGCCAGATGACCCATCTGGCCACCGCCGATGAGCCGGATCATCCCGCCACACTGCGTCAGCTCAGGGTGTTCGCTGAGGCCACCGTTGATTTAAGCGGTGAGAAGAGTATCGCCAACTCCGCCGGTATCCTCGGCTGGCCCGACAGCCATGGTGATGTTGTGCGTCCCGGGATCATGCTCTACGGTGTCTCGCCGTTTATCGGCGGTCGTGCCGTGGAGCATAGCCTCAGACCGGTCATGACCTTCCGTTCGCAGCTTATCGCCGTTAATCGGGTGAAAAAGGGCGAGACCATCGGTTACGGTGGGAGCTGGCGCTGCCCCGAGGATATGCCCGTTGGCGTGGTGGCCGCCGGTTATGGTGACGGTTACCCGCGTCATGCGAAAAACGGCACCCCGGTACTGGTAAACGGCAAGCGGGTTCCGATGACCGGGCGGGTGTCGATGGATATGCTGAGCGTGGACCTTCGCAGTCAGCCCGATGCCGGGATCGGCGACCCGGTGGTACTCTGGGGCCGGGGGCTGCCGACAGAGGAGGTGGCGGAGTTTGCCGGTACCATCGCCTACGAGCTGTTCTGCAGCATCACCCAAAGAGTCCCCTTTCAGGTCGAGGGTGCCTAGTGGAGCAGCAGTGGCCACAGGTGGGCGTGGGCGTGATTGTGCTGCATCAGGACAGGGTCTTGCTGGTGCAGCGCGGCCGCCAACCGGGTCAGGGTCAGTGGGCTATCCCCGGGGGTAAGGTGTGCGCCGGCGAGTCTCTCCATGCTGCGGCTGAGCGCGAGGTTCTGGAGGAGACCGGTATCTGCATTGAGGTGCATGAGTTGGCCTGGCATTTTGAGTATATCGAACATGACGAGTCCGGGGCACTGCAATACCATTATGTGGTGCTCGATTTTTTCGGGCGTTACCTGGGCGGCGAAGCGGTTGCCGGTGATGATGCCGCAGCCGTGGAGTGGGTGCCGTTCTCGCAGCTTGCTGGACGTGTACTGCATGAAGCGACGAAGAAGGCACTACGTGCCCTGTTTCCGGAGCAAATGAGTGAGAGCTGATTCGCTTATGAGAAAATGGCGCTTTTATCGATCTGTTTTTCTGCTCCCCGCCCTGTTGTTAACGGGCTGCGGCTTTGAGAGTGCCGGCATGCGTGTCGGCGTCTTAGTGCTGATCCCCTTTTTATTGTTGTTGGGGGTACTGTGGTTGTTGCACCGTCGCCCCTCCAGGGATGACGAGGAGGATTGGGAGGCGGAGCGTTTTCCAGACAGTGACGACGATGATGACAATGAAAACCACTATCTGATGTAGGCAGACATCATCGAGGATAGAGATTTGGCCAAATCGAAAATCAAATACAGCTGTACCGCCTGTGGCGCCGAGGCCAACAAATGGGTCGGCCAGTGTCCCGAGTGCGAGGCCTGGAATACCCTGGTGGAGATGGTGGTGCAGGGGGCGGTGGCGCGCGAGGGGCGCTTTGCCGGCTATGCCGGCAGTGCCGGTGACATCGAGGTGCAGTTGCTCTCCGAGGTGAGCCCGGATGATGTGGCCAGAACCCCCACAGGGATCGGTGAGTTCGACCGGGTACTCGGTGGCGGGATGGTGCCCGGCTCGGTGGTGTTGCTCGGCGGCGATCCGGGGATCGGGAAGTCGACCTTATTGTTGCAGACCCTGGCCACGCTGGGGGAGCGCTATTCCACCCTGTATGTCAGCGGGGAGGAGTCGCCCCAGCAAATCAGTCTGCGCGCCCATCGGCTGAATCTGCCGACCGCCAACACCCGTCTGCTGCCCGAGACCCGGGTGGAGGGCATTATTCAGACCGCTATCAAGCAGCGGCCCCAGGTGCTGGTGGTCGACTCGATTCAGACTATCTATACCGAGCAGCTTCAGTCCGCGCCGGGTTCGGTGGCGCAAGTGCGCGAGAGTACCGCGCAACTGGTGCGTTATGCCAAGCAGAGCGGCACCGCGTTATTTATCGTCGGTCATGTAACCAAGGAAGGGCAGTTGGCGGGACCTCGTGTGCTGGAGCATATGGTGGATACGGTGCTCTACTTCGAGGGCGACAGCGGCAGCCGTTACCGGGTGATCCGCGCTTTCAAAAACCGTTTCGGTGCGGTTAATGAGCTGGGCGTTTTCGCCATGACCGAACTGGGTCTGAAGGAGGTCTCCAACCCATCGGCGATCTTTCTCTCCCGCCACGAACAGGAGGTTTCGGGTAGCGCCATTATGGTCACTGTGGAGGGGAGCCGCCCGCTTCTGGTCGAGGTGCAGGCGCTGCTGGACGAGAGCCATTTGAATAATCCTCGTCGCGTCACCGTTGGCTTGGAGCATAACCGTCTGGCCATGCTGCTGGCGGTATTGCACCGCCACGGCGGTATCGTGACCCATGATCAGGATGTTTTTGTCAATGTGGTCGGCGGGGTGCGGGTGACCGAGACCGGTGCGGACCTGGCGGTACTGCTCTCGGTGCTCTCCAGCCTGCGAAACCGTCCGCTTCCCGAGGGTTTGGTGGTCTTCGGTGAAGTGGGGTTGGCGGGTGAGATTCGGCCGGTACCCAACGGCCAGGACAGGCTCAAGGAGGCGGCCAAGCATGGATTTAGCCGGGCGATTGTGCCGGCGGCGAATGTGACGAAAAAGGGGCCGGAGGGACTGGAGGTGATCGGTGTGCACCGCCTCGATGAAGCGCTGTCCTACCTGTCGTAAACGGGTTTCTCCATAAAAAGCCTTAGTAAAGGGCGAACTGCATCTTTACGTTGCCTATTTGGATGGTATTGCCGTCCTCCAGTTTCCAGCTCGTGTCTCCTATGCTGACGCCATCCACTGTCGGTGACAGTTTACCTTCCAGATGGGAGAGGAAATAGCCTTCACCGCGACGTGCAATAACGGCCATTTGTACTCCGGCCTTGCCCAGGTTGGTCAGGTTGCGGTTAAGACTGATGGTTTTGCCGACATTGGCGCCGTTTAGGATCTGCAGCCAGGCATTTTTTGGTGTCGTTTTACTGATGAGTTTGCTCTCACCGCCCTGTTCCGGGTCGACTGTTTCCGGTAGTTCGTACTCCTCGCTCATCTCATCGACTGGATCCGTTGTGAAGAGTAGGGTGTGTTTGCCGACGCGGATTATGTCATCGTGTTTGAGCTGCTGTTCTCCGCCCAGCCGCTTTTCGTTGACAAAGGTACCGCCGTCCTCACCACTCAAATCCTTGATCACGGATTTGTGTTGAGCGGTGCTAATAAGGGCATGCTTGGGTTGTAGCGCCAGACTGTCGATATGGATTTGGCATGTTGGGTCACTGCCGATTAGCAGTTCACCCGGTTGGAGATACTGAACCTTTAATACCTTCCCTTTAAATGCCAGGGTCAACTTCGACACGTATCGGCTCCAAGTGTTCTCGTAAATTCGATGATTATACTCAGTTCTTGCTTCATGTTGTACAGAATTTCTCCTGTTTTTTCCATAACATGAAGAAGTTTATTAAAGCCGATTGGTATTTACTGTCGGCGCCTTGTGTAGGAGGGGTCGATACGTACGGTTTTAACGGAACTGCTGCCTGTCTGGACGATATCAATAGGGTATCCTTCAAGCAGGAGGCTGGTTCCCGCCTCGGGGATCGTTTCCAAATACTCGGTGATCATACCGTTGAGTGTTTTGGGGCCGTCGGTGGGTAATTCCCACTGCATCACACGGTTCAGTTCGCGGATATTGGCACTGCCGTCGACGAGGAAACTGCCATCCTCCTGAGGGTGGATCTCTTTACTGGTTGAGGCGGCGGGATCGGTGGTGAACTCCCCCACAATCTCTTCAAGAATATCGTCCAGCGTGACCAGGCCCTGAATATCGCCGTACTCATCAACGACCAGCCCGATTCGGCGGCGCTTATTCTGAAAATTGAGTAGCTGTGTATTCAAGGGAGTGCCTTCGGGGATGAAGTAGGCCTCATGGATCACCTTGATCAGGTCTTCGCGGGTTAATTCCTTCTGGCGCTGTAGGGCCAGAATATTGCGGAGGTGGATGAATCCCTGCACGTTGTTGATGTCACCGCGGAATATGGGTAATCGGGTGTGTTGACTGGTGCTTATCTGGTTGAGAATGGAGTCCCAATCATCTTCCAGATCGATACCGCCGATTTCATTGCGGGGAACCATGATGTCCTCGACGGTAACCTTTTCCAGATCGAGGATACTGAGCAGCATCTTCTGGTGCCGTTGCGGGATCATAGCGCCGGCCTCGTTAACCACGGTGCGTAGTTCTTCACTGCTGATATTGTGGCTTTTTACATCTTCCTGTGAGACGCCCATCAGTCTGAGTAAAGCATTGGGAATGGTGTTCAGCAGCCAAACCACAGGATAAAGCGCTCGCAGCAGCGGCTTTATCAGCAGAGTGGCGGGAAAAGCAATACGCTCAGGGTGTAAAGCCGCCAGTGTTTTGGGGGTGATCTCGGCGAAGATCAGGATGATGACAGTCAATAACAGGGTGGCCACGACAATGCCCTGTTCACCAAGCAGGCGCAGGGCGATGATGGTGGCGATTGAAGAGGCCAGGATATTGACGAAGTTATTACCTAACAGGATCAACCCGATGAGTCTGTCCGGGCGTTTCAGCAGATCACTGGCGCGAATAGCCCCCGGATCACCGTCCTTGGCAAGGTGCCGCAGACGATAGCGGTTCAGACTGATAAGTCCGGTCTCAGAGCCGGAGAAGAAGGCGGAGAACAGGACCAGCAGGGCGAGTGTCAGAAACAGCGCCCATAAGGGAATGTCGTGTAGCAAAAAGGGTAATACCTCAGGTTATTAACAGGAACCTGCAATTACAGGGAGTCATGTGTTCAGTGTCAACCCCCACAGCAGGCATAACCGTAAAATTATAGTGGAATTGTGACAGACGTAAATCAGCGGTGAAGAATCAGCTCCAGCACCAGCTTGCTGCCGAAGTACGCCAGCATCAATGCCACGAATCCGATCAAGGTCCAGCGGATAGCGATTCGGCCCCGCCAACCGTGGCGCCATCGCCCCCACAATAGAACGGCGAAGACAATCCAGGCGGCCAGCGAAAGTACGGTTTTGTGCACCAGGTGCTGGGCGAAGATATCTTCGATATAGGCGGTGCCTGTGAGCAAGGATAGGCTGAGAAGGATATAGCCCAGGCCGATCATTCGGAATAATAGCTGCTCCATGGTTTCCAGTGGAGGCAGTGCGCGGATAAAACCGCCCGGATGGCGGTTACGTAGATGCTTTGTCTGGATAGCCAGAAGTACTGCCTGCAATGCGGCGATGGCCAACAGGCTGTAGGAGAAGATGGAAATCAGAATATGTACTTTCAGCCCGCTGTCGGTTACCACCATTTGAACATCATCGCCGGGATTGATGCTTTGTATAAGAACCGCCAGGGCGGTGAATGGGAATACAACGATACCCAGATTTTCCAGTGGTTGCTTGAGGGCTGAGAAAAGCACCAGCACGGAGGCCAGCCAACTGGTTAGTGACAGGACATGGAAAAAGCTCAAGTTTAGCCCTTGCGGAGTGAGAATATGTTGATGGAGCAGAATAATATGTGTCAGGGCGCCCAGGAACCCGAGCCCTAGCGCCAAAGCTCTGGACCTGTTTCCGGCCTCGATCCCGGATGCGAGACGACGCAACAGAAAGTAAGATGCGAAGCTATATAGGATGACGCTCAATATCGGGAGTATTTCCTTCATGCGGATTCCATATCATGGTCTTGTCAGGCGTAATGATCGCATAAGCCGCCGGATGGGTGAAGTGCCGATGCTGTGCCCGGGTTAAAAGCAGAGCCTGGAGTGATTGTTGCAGTATTTGATTCAATCGGCATTGAAATTGTGATGATTATGCTTTTTTTCATTAACTGTTTGATGCGACAATGGAATTTTATAGGGCTATCCGGTATAAGTTAACCGGAGTTACTTTTGGCCGGCGTGTGGTTTATTTTACTCTGCGATACGCCGATTTGCATAACACCGTTGCTTTTTACTGGTGAGAGGATTTAGCATCGCCACGCGGACGGTGTGGAGAACCTGGATGGATTTAAGGGTACTTGGCTGTAGTGGTGGTATCGGGGGCGACAAGCGCCGAACCACCTCTTTTCTGCTCGGCGAAGAAGTGCTTATCGACGCCGGCAGTGGGGTTGCCGATCTGGAAATGGACGAGATGGCGAAAATACGCCATATCTTTCTGACACATTCCCACCTGGATCATACTCATATGATCCCACTGATGATTGACAGTGTGTTTGATCGCTTGCAGAAGCCTATAACCATACACGGACTGCCTCATACCCTGAAGGCGCTTCAGGAACATATCTTTAATGATGTTATCTGGCCGGATTTCTCTACATTGCCCGATGAAGAATCGCCGGTCATGGGCTACCGCCCGATGAAGCCGGGGGAGCATGAAACAGTGGGCGATTTCCATTTCAGCATGATTCCGGTCAACCACATCGTGCCTACTGTCGCTTACGCCGTCCAATATCCCGGGGGCGTCTTTGCCTTTAGTGGCGATACCACTACCAATGATACATTGTGGAGTGAACTTAACAGGCTGGATAGGTTGGACCACCTGATTATCGAGTCGGCCTTTTCCAACTCGGAGCGAGCCCTGTCCGATGTTTCGCGTCACTATTGCCCTCAGTTACTTGCCGATGACCTGCAGAAACTCAAGCACGATCCGCACATCTATCTGACCCATGCCAAGCCCGGGGAGGAGGAGATGATCTTTCAGGAGTGCTGCCGGTTGATTAAAGATCGACCGCTTTCTCATCTGTCAAGTGGAGACGTATTGGCGTTATACTAACCTTTTAAGCATAGTGCCATCCGGCCGTTTCGATCACGGCTGTTTAATATCTACACAGGATCGTCTGTCATATGTTCGAAAGCCTGACATCCCGTCTGAGCCAGACACTGCGCAACCTGCGCGGTAGCGGTCGGCTCAGCGAGGACAATATCAAAGACACTCTGCGCGAAGTGCGCATGGCATTACTGGAGGCGGATGTTGCACTGCCGGTAGTGCGGGAGTTTATCGACCACGTCAAGCAGCGCGCCGTCGGCAAGGAGGTGATGGAGAGCCTCACCCCCGGCCAGGCGCTGGTGAAGATCGTCCACGATGAGCTGAACACCCTGATGGGTGAGGCCAACGAGGAACTCAATCTCGCCACCCAGCCGCCGGCGGTGGTATTGATGGCCGGTCTGCAGGGGGCGGGCAAGACCACCAGTGTGGGCAAGCTGGCCCGCTGGCTGAAGGAGAAGAAAAACAAATCAGTGATGGTGGTCAGTGCCGATGTCTACCGTCCGGCGGCGATTGAACAGCTTAAGACCCTGGCCGGTGAGGTCGGGGTGGAGTTCTTCCCCAGCAGCGGCGATCAGGACCCGGTGGATATCGCCCGCAATGCGGTGGATGCGGCACGCAAGAAATACATCGATGTGGTACTCATCGATACTGCCGGTCGCCTGCATATCGATGAGGAGATGATGGGGGAGATCCAGCGGGTCCATGCCGCCGTGGAGCCGGTGGAGACTCTCTTCGTGGTCGATAGCATGACCGGCCAGGACGCGGCCAATACCGCCAAGGCGTTTGGCGATGCGCTGCCGTTGACCGGTGTGGTCCTGACCAAGACCGATGGTGACGCCCGCGGCGGCGCGGCCTTGTCCGTTCGACAGATCACCGGCAAACCGATCAAATTCCTCGGGGTGGGCGAAAAGAGTACCGCTCTGGAGCCGTTCCATCCGGATCGCCTGGCCTCACGTATCCTTGATATGGGGGATGTGCTCTCCCTGGTCGAGGAGGTGCAGGATAAGGTCGATCAAAAGAAGGCCGAACAGCTGGCCAACAAGCTTAAAAAGGGCAAAGGTTTCGACCTGGAGGATTTCCGCGACCAGTTGCAGCAGCTACAGAGCCTTGGTGGCGTCAGCTCCCTGATGGGCAAGCTGCCGGGGATGGCGAATATTCCGGAGGCCGCTAAATCTCAAGTTAATGACAAGGAATTCAAGAGGTTGGAGGCGATTATCAGCTCCATGACACCGGCAGAAAGGCGCCGTCCTGACATCATCAAGGGCTCGCGTAAACGGCGTATTGCCAGTGGTTCGGGCACCCAGGTACAGGATGTGAACCGCCTGCTCAAGCAGTTCACCCAGATGCAGAAGATGATGAAGAAGATGAAAAAGGGTGGCATGGCCAAGATGATGCGGGGTCTCAAGGGCGGCGGCGGCATGCCGGGGATGCCTTTCTAGGAGTTGCCGCAGCCCAAAGGAAAACAGGCAAAGTGAGTAGTCGGCAGTTTCGCGGCACTCTGCATAATGCTCCCTTTGTGTTTGTTAGCCTTTGCGGCAGATAGATATAATCTAGAGTGATTTCGGGGTTTTCTTTTTGTCCCGTTCCGTCGTACAATAGCGGGCTTAGTATTGAGAGGGTCGCCGTCGGGCGGCCCCGTTTGTTTGTGAAGACGAGGAATTTACTGGCATGGTAACCATCCGTATGGCTCGCGGAGGCGCAAAAAAGCGTCCTTTCTATCAGATCGTTGTCACCGACAGCCGCAACCGTCGCGACGGTCGTTTTATCGAGCGGCTGGGTTTCTTTAATCCCGTTGCTCGTGGTAACGAAGAGCGTCTGCGCATCGACCGTGAGCGTGTTGATTACTGGCTTTCCCAGGGCGCACAGGCTTCTGAGCGTGTGGCCGGCCTGCTGAAGGCGCAAGCCTGAAGTCGTTGCTCCGCTGTTTTGACGTCCCGTTGCTTGTGGGGCGAGGATGGCGATGAAGCGCAGCAATGATGATTACATCGTAGTTGGCCGGATCTCCGGTCTCTACGGTGTGCGGGGATGGGTCAAGGTCTACTCCCATACCCGCCCGCGAGAGAGTATTTTTGGCTATTCCACCTGGCATCTTTCGATGAACGGGGAGTGGCGGGCGGTGGCCCTGGAAGATGGCCGTGCCCATGGCAAGGCTATCGTGGCCAAGCTTAAGGGGTGTGACGATCGGGATGCCGCCGCGGCGCTGATGAACACCACCGTGGCTATTCGGCGTGAACAGCTGGGCCGGGCGGCTCCCGGTGAATACTACTGGGCGGACCTGCAGGGGCTGAAGGTGAGCAACCTTGATGACGTCGCACTGGGCACGGTCAGTCACTTGCTGGAGACTGGCGCGAACGATGTCCTGGTGGTCAAGCAGGGGCGAACCGAGCGGTTGATACCCTTTGTTCAGGGCCGGTTTGTCACCGATATCGATCTGGACAGCGGTGAGATGACCGTAGACTGGGATCCGGACTTCTAGGCAAGGACCATGCGCTTTGATGTGGTGACCCTGTTTCCGCCGATGTTCGAGGCGGTGAGCGGCTACGGTATTACCGGCAGGGCGCTGGAGCGCGGGATTGCCGAACTGGGTGTTTGGAACCCGCGCGATTATACCCATGACCGGCACCGCACCGTGGATGAGCGGCCATACGGCGGCGGTCCCGGGATGCTGATGAAGATCCAGCCGCTACGCGATGCCATCCATGAGGCCCGCGCCGCACACCCCGGCAAAAGCCATGTGGTCTACCTCTCACCGCAGGGCAAGCCGCTGAACCAGCGCGGGGTGCGGGAGCTGGCGCAACATGAGCACCTGGTATTGATCGCCGGGCGTTACGAAGGGGTCGATGAGCGCCTCATCGAGACCGAGGTGGACGAAGAGTGGTCCATCGGTGATTACGTATTGAGCGGCGGCGAGTTGGCCGCCATGGTGGTAATCGATGCGGTAACGCGTCTGTTGCCGGGAGCCTTGGGGCATGAGGATTCGGCCCAACAGGACTCCTTCAGTGACGGCATCCTTGATTGCCCGCACTACACGCGCCCCGAGCTGTTTGAGGGTATGCAGGTGCCGCAGGTGTTACTGAGCGGCGATCACGCGGCGATCGCCCGTTGGCGGCTTAAGCAGTCGCTGGGAAGAACCTGGCTACGGCGGCCGGATTTGCTGGAAATATTGGAACTGGATGAAGAGCAGCAGCATCTGTTGCAGGAATTCATTCAGGAGCATGAAAAGATTTAGATTTTCGGTGTATAATTGACGGACTTTTTCCGGGAGTTTTGTAATGAGCAACATCATCGACCAACTCGAAGCTGAGCAGATGAACCGTGAGGTACCGGAATTCGGTCCGGGTGATACCGTCGTGGTTCAGGTAAAGGTAAAGGAAGGCAACCGTGAGCGCCTGCAGGCCTTCGAAGGCGTGGTAATCAGCAAGCGCAACCGCGGTCTGAACTCTGCATTCACCGTGCGCAAGATTTCGCATGGCGAAGGCGTCGAGCGCGTCTTCCAGACCTACAGCCCCTCCATTGATTCCATTCAGGTCAAGCGTCGCGGCGATGTACGCCGTGCCAAGCTCTACTACCTGCGTGGACGCACCGGTAAGGCTGCACGCATCAAGGAAAAGCTCTAAACCGCACGGGCTCCGATGCGCCTGATAAGCTCGATGTTGCTGCGTATGCGCCGACACTCGAGTCGCGGAATGAAAAGCGGACATTGCCTTCGTGGCGGTGTCCGCTTTTTTTCTGTCTGTTTGCTATCGATTTATAGCCTGACGGGAGCGGCGCAGGCGGTAGAGTTGAAGGAAATCGCCGGTCTGGCAAAAGGCGGCGCCGCTGAGCTGGCCTTGAAATTGCTCGATGAAAACCAGCCCGATTATGGCGGCGCCAAGGAGCAATGGCTGCGCTGGGAGCGTATGCGGGTGCGAATCATGGAGCAGCGCGGTGATTGGCGGTCACTGTCCCAACATCTGGCCACATTGCCCGAGGATATTACACCGGCTTTTCATCAGTGGGGTCAGGAACGGCGCGCGCATGCGTTGATCCTCAGCGGTCAACCGGCAAAAGCGAGACAAGTGCTTAGAGATCTGTTGTGGAGCGGTGGCGGGGCCTCTTCCAAGAATCTCTCCCAGTGGCGCCGGTTGGTCATGCAAAGCTATCTGTACGAGGGCAGGGTCGAGGACGCGTATGCGGCAATGCTCCGTTACCATCAAGATTACGGGGCCGATGCCGACGAGGCGGTTCAGATCCGGGCTCGTATCTTGTTGGCAAGCGACCATCCGGCAGAGGCGCGCTCTTTGTTGGCGGCGGTGAAAAGGGATCGTACCGCAGAGCTGCTTTGGTGGCTGTCGAGGCTGCGGAGCGGCGAGTCTGCTGGAGTACTTCTGCGTGACATCCGTGAAAAAGACGGCACCGAGAGTGATACGCCGTTACAGCAATACCTGCACTACGGGGTCATGGCGGAGGCTGCCGAAAAGGCGGGTAATACCGCTTTCGCCATCATAGCCCTTGAACGTTGGTACAGTTTAACACCGCCCGTTGAGAAATGGAGCGAGCTGTTTGCATTCGAGGCGGATATGCTTTGGGAGGCTTACCGGGATTATGCCCTGAAGATTGGTAATAAGGCACAGCTGCTCATCGGCAATGATACGGCTTGGCTGGAGATGGCCGAGCAGACCGGTAAACGTTACCCCGTGCGCAAGCACTCACTCTATGCCTTGTTGTCGCAAGAGGCTCACTCTCCTGCTATCCGCGAGAAGGCCTCGCTTGAGCTGGCCCGAATGCTGCAGCAAAAAGAAAACGGTATTGCCGTGGTGCGCCAACTTTTTTTGCATGGTACACAATATGCGGATGCGTCAAATCTACCCGGCGGGGTTGCCTATCTGTTGGTCGACCAGGCGATACGCGAGGGGGATCTGGCAATGGCGTCGCGGTTGCTGCAGCAACTGCCTGAGCCACCAAACAACACTGCCAGGATTCCGTGGCAGATGCGCCGCACCAAGGTTTTTATCCTTGCCGGTGAGTATGAATCCGCGGAAAAGTTGTTACGCCAACTGTTTGAGGACGTTGCCAATTACGATAAGACGTCGCGTGATCAACTGATTCAATTGTTGTTTGACCTACAAACGGTAGGTGAACACGAAGCTGCTGTCCGGCTCCTCCAAGATCTCTATCAGCGTATTCCCGACATCAAGTTACGACGAGAATTACTGTTCTGGATGGCGGACTCCCACCATGCTCAGGAGAAGTATGTCGCGGCGGCACGTCTTTATTTAGAGTCAGCGACTCTGCTCGATGTGAACAGTATGGACCCCTGGGCGCAAACCGCACGCTATAACGCGGCAAAGTCTCTGAGCGAAGGCGGTATGCTGGCGGACGCGGCGTATATCTATTCCCAGTTGCTCAAGATTACCGAACAGCCGGAGCGCCGTGCCGTATTGCGACGTAAGCTGGAGCAGGTTCGCATGCGGCAGGCCGCCGATGAGCGCTAAGCTATGGCTGATTACCAAGCTGTAATCGATTCACCAATACCCGGCGTAGCCTCGCTGGGTCTTCAGCTAGTGCATAAGCGGCTTGTGAAGATCGATTACCTCACGAGTCGGCATGCTACTTTTATTGCAGCAAAAGCCGAAACCCCTGTTGCAGTATTGCAGAGCTATTTTTACGGGAAGTCTTTTGAAGGGTTGGATATGCTGGAGCCGCATGGAACGCCGTTTCAGCAATCGGTCTGGCGTGAATTGGGTCGAATACCCTACGGTACAGTTGTTACTTATGGCGAAGTGGCCGAGAAGCTTAAATCGTCACCTCGTGCAGTGGCCGGCGCCTGCCGGGCAAACCCGATTCCGCTTCTGGTACCCTGTCACCGGGTGGTAGCCCGTAATGGTCTGGGAGGCTATTTGGGAGAGCGCGCGGGCAGTGCATTGGGAATCAAGCAGTGGTTGTTGCAGCATGAAGGCTATATCTGAAAAGGATCGCCCCCTGATAGAGCGCTTTCTCGACACGCTCTGGTTGGAGCGGGGTTTGAGTGACAATACCCTTACGGCTTACCGCAGCGATTTAGAGGGTCTTTCCATTTGGTTACAACATCAGGACTCGGATCTGCTTGGAGCCGCCAGGCACGATCTGCTGCAATATTTGCAACAACGTGTGGAGCAAGGGGCCAGTCCGCGCTCCAGTGCCCGCTTGCTTTCCAGTCTGCGTCGTTTCTACCGTTACCTGGTGCGTGAGCGATTACTAAAGGAAGACCCCAGCGCACGTATCGATGCGCCGAAACTCGGTCGTGCGCTGCCCAAATCCCTAAGCGAGGACGAGGTCGAAAGGCTGTTGGCTGCCCCGGAAACTACCGACGTGATGGGGCTGCGTGATCGGGCAATGCTGGAGGTTCTCTATGCCAGCGGCCTGCGCGTCTCTGAGCTGATCTCGTTATTGCTGCCGCAGGTCAATCTGCAGCAGGGGTTGGTCAAGGTGATAGGCAAAGGCAACAAGGAACGCCTGGTGCCGCTGGGAGAAGAGGCATTAAGCTGGCTTGAGCGCTACTTGCGTGAGGCACGGGGTATCATGCTCGGTGCTTTGCAAAGTGATGTGCTGTTTCCCAGCCGCCGAGGAACGGCGATGAGCCGTCAGGCTTTCTGGCAACTGATAAAACGCTATGCGATAAAGGCGCAAATAGACAAACCCCTCTCGCCGCATACTCTGCGTCACGCCTTTGCCACCCATTTGCTGAACCATGGGGCCGATCTGCGCGTCGTCCAACTGCTTTTGGGCCACAGCAGTTTATCTACGACGCAAATTTATACTCATGTGGCACGGGAGCGGCTGAAGAGCATTCATGCCGTTCATCACCCTCGTGGTTAGCGCCCGATACCCCATGCAAGCGCTTGAGGTCGTAAAAATGCGGCTCGTTATGGAACTTCATGGGTGCAGAAACGTCACTTATACTAAGTGAAGTGCTAGATAAAGTGGATATTGTGCAGTGATGTGAACAGCCAATACTCCGGAAGGAGCGAAGACGATGGCTTGGGTTTGAGGGCCACTTCCGCGATGCCGGTTGAAGACGGGCGCTTACATTACAGGCATAATAGCCGGATGAAATACGAGTAGTTCCCTAGAACATCACTTCTCAAAGGTAGTTGTCAGGGGTAAATGATTTCCAAAAATCGAGGTTAGATAATGAGACTTGTAACACGGAGTGCTGTGTATTTATTGGTAGTGGTAGGCCTCATTGCCTGTCAGGCGGCAGATGACGATCATGCCCTCCAGGCTGCCGAAGAGAATCAGGATACGGCTCTGACGGAGCAGTTAGAACAAGCATTTGGGGGGCAGCCTGATCAAATCAGCGAAACTCCGATGGAAGGTGTATTGGAGGTGACCTATGGTGCGCAGGTCTTCTATGTCAGCGAAGATGGCCGCCACCTGATTAGTGGCGAGATGTTTGAACTGGCCACTCGTAATAATTTGACCGAAAAGCGTATTAGTGAGGTTCGGCATAAGCTCATGGAGCAGGTGGCGGAATCGGATATGATTGTCTACAAGGCCAAGGGGGAGGAGAAACACGTCATTAGTGTTTTCACCGACATTGATTGTGGCTACTGCCGAAAGCTTCACAAAGGCATGGATGAGATGAATGAGCTGGGCATTACGGTACGCTATCTGGCTTTTCCGCGCGCCGGGGTGAACTCACCGTCCTACAACAAGGCCGTGAGCGTATGGTGCGCCGAAGACCGGAATACAGCGATGGACGATGCCAAGAATCGGGATAAAATCAGCGGTAACAGCTGTGAGGATGCCCCCGTCAAGGAGCACTATGCACTGGGTCAATCATTGGGTGTAAGGGGCACTCCGGCCATCGTCCTCAGTGACGGCACATTACAGCCGGGTTACTTACCACCTAAACGTCTTGCGCAGGTCCTGGACAAGCAGGGCAATCAATAAGCCTCTCTTAACAGAGAAGACGGCCTAAGAATGGCGGGAGAGCATGGTCAGTGCCTTCCGCCATTTTTGTTTTAATGGAGTATCGTAAACATTTGCCGGCGGTAGTGCGATACCCGTTTGTCATCAGGGCCGAGCTGATCGAAGACCATTAGCATCCCCTTTCGCGCAGCATCATCGCCGTAGTTCCGATCACGACGCAGCAGTTCCAGAAAACACTCCAAGGCGGCCTCATAATCACCGGCGGTAGTCAGTTGCACCGCTAACTGATAGCGCGCTTCACTATCGTTAGGGTTCTGTTCCAGGCGTTGTTGCAGGGCTTCACGGGAGGGGGCATTGGCGGCGGCATGCTTGAGCTGCAGCGTGGAGAATATTGCCTGAATTGACGGTTCCTGCTGCAGATTTGCAGGTAGTGACCTGATTAGCTCCTGTGCCTCATCGAGGCGCTCCATGGTAACCAGCATCTCGAGCTCTGTCTCCAGCAGGCCCTGATCGGAGGGTTCGACTTCACGCAGTTCCCGCAACTGCTCCAAAGCGGTTGTCTGATCTCCTTGAGTAAATTGCTCCATAATGGCCGGTAGACGCTGATCGGATTCTTTTTCGACATGTTGATCGATAAACCGGCGTAGCTGCGATTCGGGGAGCGCACCGGTAAACTCGTCTACACTCTGGCCGTGACGGAAGACTTTGACGGTGGGGACACTGCGAACGCCGAACTGCATGGCCAGTTCCTGTTGTTCATCGATGTTGACCTTGGCCAGGAGGAATTGGCCGTTATATTCCTCGGCCAGTTTGGATAGCATCGGCATGAGTGTTTTGCAGGGACCGCACCAGGGCGCCCAGAAATCCACCAGTACCGGCACATGCACGGAGTTATTAATGACGTACTGCTCGAAGGTTTCTACGCTGACATCGAAACTGTAACTCGTATCATTCATCCTCTGTCATCCGGTTTGTCGTGTTCGGTTATGCCATTGGTTCTGTTTTATCGGTCACCACCTCGTGCAGCAATCCGGGGGTGGTGAACAGCAGAAAACCGCGTACCCTTTTGCCCGGCCAGAGCTGCCGGACACCTCTTGCATAATAGCCCATTTGTTGCCGATAGTTGTCTGCCAGGCCGGCACAGTTATCAGTACCGGCATGCCGATGAGTCTTGTAGTCGATAAACCAAATCTCATCACCTTTCAGCAGCAGGCGATCGATGATTCCGTGTACTGTTTGTTTATCAAATCTATAGATGATGGGGACTTCGTTGAGAGATTCCACCCCATTTTGCAAAGCGAAAAACTCATGAAACTGCGGGTCTTGCAGAAGTCGGCGGCACTCATTCACCCACTGCAGGAATTGCGGATCACCGGCTTCAAGCCCGAATTCGCCCGCAATATGCCGTATCAGCTGTGGCCACAGGGATGCTTTTTCTTCGCTCAACACCTGCAGTAGGCGATGAATCACAATACCGCGGATGCGGCCATCTTCTTCGCCGCTGATCCCAGCAGATTGGTACGCCGCCTCCTGGAAGCTCGGGGCGATTTCATGGTGATCCGTGACTACCTGAAGTGGCCGGGAAAGCCGTGGGTCGCATGGCGCCTCAACAACCCGTTTGCCTGTAGCGCGAGGGCCTTTGTACTCAGAGGGGACTCCGGTGGTAAGGATGCAGGGCTCATCCGCCACGGTTTTTTCCTCGGGATCCAGCGCTTGGCGCAGGACTCCATACCAACCGAGATTATCACCCCTTGTCGGGCTCACGCCGCTGATAAAGAGTAGCTGCCGGGCGCGGGTAAGCGCAACGTAAAGCAGGTTGGCCGATTCGCGTTGTTGTTCCTGCTGCTCCTGCTCCAGCCTGTTTCGCACCATGCCCGGTTGCTGCTCCTGTTTTCCGACCAACAAGAAGCTTTCGGGGCGCGGCGACTCAGGCGGCCAGTCCAGGAGCGTACGGTAGGCTTTGTCGCCGCCGCTGTTTTGTGCGGTATCGGCGAGAATGACCACAGGAGCTTCCAGGCCTTTTGAGGCGTGAATGGTGAGCAGGCGCACACGGCTGTTTGTCCCCGAAACAGGCGCCTCGTCGGGCGCCTCGTCACTGCTCTCACGCATCCCTTCAAGCCGCGCCAGGAAATGACCCAGGCTCGGGTAGCGGCCACTGTCGACCTCCAGTGCCAGCTCCAGGAAGCGGGTTAGGTTGGCAACGGCACTGTTCGCAAGATGAGAGGGCAACGCTGCTTGATAGCGTTCCAGCACATTGCCTTCGTTAAAGATGCGATCGAGCAGATCGTGGATAGGGATGTGCCCGGTCAGGGTGCGCCAGCGTTGCAGGGTCGTAGCGGCGATGGCGAGCGTATCCCCTGCATTCATAGTGGCTGCAACGGCCTGCAGCCTCCGGTACCAATCTCCGCTGCCGGCCTGAGCCAGCCGCATAAGATCCTCATCAGTGCAGGCAAACAGAGGGCTGCGTAACACGGTGGCCAGCGAGAGGTTGTTATACGGGGTATGCAGCACCTCCAGCAAGGCGACCATGTCGCTGACCTCCAGGCTCTGCAGCAGCGTCCCGCGTTCAGCCCCGATGTAGGGGATCCGGGCGTCACGCAAGGCTTGTTCGTAATAGCTGATGTGGGTGCGGTTGCGCACCAGGATCATGATATCGCCATACGCAATCGGCTTGGCGTTTTCTGCATCGCCGATAACGCTGCCGGATTCGATCAGGCGGCTGATCGCATCGGCGATCTGCCGCCCTTCACGACGATAACGGTCGTCAGGTGCAATCTCCCGAGGCTGTTCCAGCGGATTTCGAAGCGGTAGTACTACACCCTCTTCTGTTTCATCCTGTGCGGCCTCCTGTACCTCGATCAGCGGTAATAACCTCACCTCTCCCCACAGCTTGCGGTGGTGGGTATCGTGCGGGCAAAAGTCACGCAGTTGCCCGTCCAACGGCCCACCGTTGCCGAACACCCTATTCACGCACTGCATGATGGCGGAGGCGGAGCGCCATGAGATGTGCAGCGGAAATGCGCGGGCATCCAGGTGTTCGTCAAGCCAACTATGGGCGGCGTGGAATAGGCGTGGTTCGGCACGGCGAAAGCGGTAAATCGATTGTTTGGAATCACCGACGAGAAAAACACTGCGTAACGAGTCACCTTGTGTGGCCGCCATTTCCTGTAGCAGCGGAAGCAGCAGGCGCCACTGGGTTGGATTAGTGTCCTGAAACTCATCCACCAGCAGGTGATTAATTCGTTGATCCAGCTTGTATTGGACCCACAGCGCATTTTCCGAGTGATTCAGCAGCCGGTAGGTTCGCCACTCCAGATCGTTAAAATCAAGTACCCGCTGTTCGCGCTTGAACGTCTGGTAATGGTGCAGCAGGCGGGCGCCGGCGACATACCAGGCAATGCAGGCATGCCATGTGCGGTGTGCCGTGAGGCGCTCCAGTGTATCAAGGATCGCCTGGCTAAGTTCTGCATGCAGTGTCAGGAACCGTTCTTCCCCGTCGACGCCCATTTTTTTTGCCTGGGTCTGTGATGCCTTACGCGCCCTGGGCGCCCCTTGTTTGGTCAGGAAGGCATCGCGACAAGCCTCAAAACGTTGGGCAACGGAGAGGTCCGGCAGGCGCGCCGTTGCGATTGAATCAAGGGCCGTATTGTTGCCCTTGGTGGGATGCTTGCGCAGGAGATCGGCAAACTCAGCCAGTGTCTCCATTCGGGACTGATTGAAGAAACTCTCCAGTGGGTCTTCTTCAGGGTTGATCCCTAACTGCTGTTGCAGACGTTCTGAGGCGAACCTGACCGGATCATGCGCCGTTTCGGTGTAGGCCCACCAATCACCACGGTGGGCGATGAATGAATCGAGCGCACGTTGCAGGTTGTGCAAGCTGCCGCAATAGTCCAGAAGATGTTGCAGAGCAGACGCCAAATCACCTTCCGGCCGGTTACCGGCCTCAGTAAGAAGCGCATCGTGTGCGCCTTGGAGCTGTTCGCCGCCGCTTTCCAGCAGCTCGAAACCGGGGGGAACATCCGCCTCGAAAGGGAAGCGGCGCAATATCTCCTGGCAGAATGCATGAAAGGTAGTGGTCCTGACCTGATAGCGGTTTTGTAAGAGTGTCTCGAAGAGCTGCCTTGCGTTTGCCAGGGTGGTCTTGTCAGGAGAAACGTCCATATCCTCTAAACACCGCGTCAGTTCGGCATCCGATACGGAAGCGAGGGACAACAGGCGTTCGGATAATCGGCTTTGCATCTCTGCCGCGGCCTTGCGGGTGAAGGTGATAGCGAGAATCGCATCGGGTTTAGCGCCTGACAGCAATAATCTGACCAGCCTGTTGATCAACAGGTAGGTTTTACCGGTACCGGCCGAAGCCATGACGGTGGCATTGAGCTGTGGGGAGATAGGTGTAGGTTGGCTATTCATAATAGGAGCATAATGGGCTGAAACAGGGGGGTAAACAGTAATTGGTTTGTAGGAAAATTCCTATATTGATGTAGGAAAATCGCTCTTCGTGGAGTCGTCAATAGACCTGTTTGAAGGGGCGCGTGAGATGTTAACGTGTTGAATATTAGAGAAAACAATTCCTCGTTCGTTAGTCGTTATCTTGTAGGCAGTCAGAATGGCCGCCTTGTAGTTATCATGGCTTTTGATAACCTTACTGTAAACAGGGTGGTTTAAAGGGATTTCAGGAGCTGCGTCGCGGGAAGCGCCGTCGCAGGGAAGCCTAAACAAAGGATAAAGAAACAAGAAACGGCGGGATAGGGTCTTCCCAACAGGGACGAGGTGACCAGGATGGGCGCTCGTGGCATGAGGCCAGGAGGGAACAAACCTGTAGAAAGCGGTCTGGTTTTCCAGACCGCTTTTTTATTGCCCGGCCCAGGCCTGTCGGCGGCAGATGCCGCTCATCCGGCAATACTTGCAGGTCTTCTCATCCCCCCAGGCAGGAAGCTCCGCCCCTTTTACCAGAAGCTGATGAAGTGTTTCCAGTCGCGCCGCCACAGCCTGACTTAACTCGCTAAGTTCCGGTTCCTGCAGAATGCTTTTCCCCGCCACTTTCCTGTCATCAAGCGGTAAGTACTCAACCCTGCCGATGGTCTGTTGAGGCTTATCCGCGAGCAGCGCGTAAAACGGCAATTGAACCGCCTCGCCGCTAAGCACCTCTTCCGCAGCGGGGCTGTATCCGGTTTTGTAGTCAACCACAGCCAACTGTTCACCGTTGCTGTCGCAGCGATCCAAACGGCCATGCAGGGTTAGTCCGTCAATGACATGTTCCCGTTCGAGCTTTTGCTCGACACTTTCAACCTGCCACGTTGAGGCGCGCTCGATTTGCCAATCAATGTACTCCGGAATACGGGCCAGCCAGCGTTGCAACCAGCCGCGGTGCATGAAGTTGTCCTCAAGATCCTCGGCGAATACGGCCTTGCTTATTTTCTCAAGAAGCGCAATTGCCTCATTGCGGCGTCTTTCCTCCCAGGCCCCGGTATAGGGGCCGGGCAGCCCCTCGATGTTGCCGTGAAAAGCCTGAAGACAGCGGTGAACACGCTCGCCATAATCGGATTTTTCCAGCGCCTCACGAATGCTGTCCGGGGCGGCCAGCCCTAGCCCCCGTGCGGCGAGAAATTGGTAGGGGCAATCCATCAGTTGTTGGTAGGCCGATGCGGAATAGCGGTGTGGGATGAGCGGGGGGTGGAGTGCCGGACGGGGCATTTCGCTCTGTCGCGGTAATGGATGCCGTCGCCGGACCGTCTGACTGTTGGGGTCTGCCAAGAGTCTCTCTAATTCCGTGTCGGAGAGAGGCGAACGGTAGGCCAGTTGGTGAAATGCCTGGAGCAGTTCCAGCCAGGGGCTGGGTGCGACCTCTTCGCCGTCGTGGTGTTGCCGGTGGGTAATGAGAATACGTGGCGCCGCTTCGAGCAGACGGCGGAAATGGTAAAACCGCACCGATAGATGATCATCGGCAGTGGGGAGCCCCAACTCCAGGCGGACGGCGTTGTTGAAAAAGGGCGTGGCCGCAGGGTTGCCAGGCAGATGTTCACGCTCCACAGCGCTGAGAATCAACGCATCGAACCGGGCCGCCGGGGTTTGCGATAGCCCGCTCAGACTGACGGTTTGGGTGGCGCTCGTGGGCTGAAAGTTGTAGCGTTCCAGGCTGCGTCCAAGCCAGTTACGGAAGGTCTGCCAGTCCATGCCAAGGGTCTCATGGGCGACCGCTTGGTGCATTTTCTCCAGCTCCTCCAGCAGCCGCATTCCCGCCGCATCGGCGCCGAGTTGCCGGGTAATGCCCAGAGTTTCAAGACTCTGTAGCAGCAACCCCAGCAGTTCAGCGGCATCGCTTTGCGCCGTGTGTCGATGCGGCTGTAGCGGGACCGCCGCCAGTTTCAGTTTATCGAGTAACTGTCCGACCGGATCAAGCTGTTCGGCAAGCTCGGTCGGAAGGCGCTGCCGGCGATATTTTAGGTGTTTACGGTAACGCTCAAGTCCGCTGCCTATGTTTTCATGCAACACAATATCCTGCTCAAGCCGATAGACCTGCTCCAGGTGCGCTTCCCGTTCATCATCGGGGATAAAGAAAGGCGATTTGAGAAGGTCGAGCATCGCGCGGTGGGGGAAATCCTCCTCGACACATTGTAACCAGCGCTCCAATACGGCAGCAGCGCTGGTGGTCGACAACGCCCAGCCGGCGGCATCTTCAAGATGAATGTCGGCACGCTCCAACAGGGCGCGTACACGGCGGGCCAGGCGGCGGTTCTCGGTGACGATGCCGATGCGCCGGCGGCCCTCCAGCAGCCGGCGTCGCACCTGCAACTCCACAGCCCGCGCCTCATCCTCATCGCTGTCGGCACTGTATACCCTGAGCCGATCGGCGAGGGGATCGTCGGCGACCTCCGTGGCAAATCGTGCTGCCCGTTCACGCAGCGGCATGTCCGCGTGCTGTCGGCTGCTGCTGAATACGGTGTCCAGAAGTCGGCTGTAGGCGTCACTGCCAAGGCGGCTGTGTTTCTCGGCATGGAGTGTCTTGAGAAGTTCGCGCAAGGGGGCTTCGGGGTGGAAGGGGCGGGGATCGGAATCGGCGCTGATATTGCCGTGAATAAAGAGCTCCACCCTGCCGGATTGCATCATTCCGGCGAGCCACTCCCGTTCGGCCTGGCAGCGGCTGACCGGTGCAAGAAGGTAGAGATCATGTTGGCTGTTTTGCGTATCTTTCGCGCTTGCTGCGAGTTGAAGCAGATAACGGGTGTTACGATCAATAAGGCCCCGCTCATTCAACTCATCATGCCAGGCGTGCCACAGGGTATGTACCAGTTGCGCTTCTTTGTCCAGAGCTTGATGTGTGCTTTGCTGCAGACCGTAACCGGAGGCGACTCGGCGGGTGAATTCGGACAGGTCGCGGGGCAGTCCCACCCGGTTGAGCGTCAGCTCGTCAAACAGGGTTAGCAGACTGTCTACCAGCGACCACAGATTGCCCTCGCCAAACAGCTCGCTGTGCCGGCGCAGCGCGGCGAGCAGGATCAGCTCACGCCGGTAATCACTGACGGTGACGATGTTTTCAATATCGTAACGGTTGAGCCAACTGTGCAGGCTTTGAATGTTCGGGCCAAGCAGGGCCGGAAACCCAAGTTTGGAAGATTGTTCCAGCAGCACTTCCCGCAGCCTGCCTGCCGCGGTCGCATCGGGGAGCAAGATGGTGACGTGATCCAGCCTTGGCAGGCGTGCACGGTGTGTCTGCAAGAGGGACTGCGCCATGGCCCATAGCGGATCATCGCCATAGGGAAGCAGGTGCAGGCGCTCTGTGCCGGGGCTTTGGTTGTTCACCTGTTTGATTCGGTATTCGGCAAAACGCCTATTAAACCACAGGTGGGGGCGCCAGGCCGAGAGTGAAGGGGAGAATTGGGTTAACGCTCCAAATATTGCATCTTGTCAGGGGCGCCGTTCCACTCATCGGCATCGGGTAGCGGGTCCTTTTTTTCGCTTAGTACCGGCCACCCCTTGGCAAGCTCGGCATTGAGCTCAAGGAATTTCTCCTGCTCCGGGGAGAGGTCGTCCTCCGGCAAAATCGCCTCGGCGGGACACTCCGGTTCACACAGGGCGCAGTCGATACACTCTTCGGGGTCGATCACCAGAAAGTTCGGACCTTCATGAAAACAGTCGACAGGGCAAACATCGACACAGTCGGTATATTTGCAGCGGATACAGTTCTCCAGCACGACAAATGTCATGTCTCCCTCCTTGTACTGTCATTTTCCAGTTAGCATAGCCCTGCCCGGGCCGTTTGCCAACCGGCACGGGCTCCTGCCCCTGCGGCAGGTTAGGATCTCCGCAGGAGTCCCTTCAAGTGATAGAGCCGATCCAGCGCCTCCCGCGGACTGAGACCGTCCGGCTCGAGGGCGTCGAGCGCATCGACCACAGGGTGTGGTTTGCCATCGGAGAAAAGGCCGAGCTGGTGATCATCGGTCTCCTGCTTTAGTTCAACCGTACTGTTGTTCTCCAGGGCGATCAGTTTTTCCCGCGCCTGCATGACCACCTCACGGGGAATTCCCGCCAGTTGCGCCACCTGCAGCCCATAGCTCTGGTTGGCCGGTCCCTCCTTGACCGCATGCATGAAGATGATCTCATCACCGTGTTCCACCGCATCCAGGTGGATGTTGGCGACATTGGGCAGGGTCTCCGGCAGGGAGGTCAGCTCGAAATAGTGGGTGGCGAAGAGGGTGAAGGCGCGCAGCTTTGTGGCCAGGTAACGGGCGCAGGCCCAGGCCAGCGACATGCCATCAAAGGTGGAGGTGCCGCGGCCGATCTCATCCATCAGCACCAGGCTCTGTTCGCCGGCGTTGTTGAGGATGTTCGCCGTCTCGGTCATCTCCACCATGAAGGTGGAACGGCCGGTAGCCAGATCATCCGAGGCCCCGATGCGGGTAAAGATGCGGTCAATGGGCCCGATACGGGCCGACTCGGCGGGGATGAAGCTGCCGATGTGGGCGAGCAGGACGATGAGCGCCGCCTGCCTCATGTAGGTGGATTTGCCGCCCATATTCGGCCCGGTGACGATCAGCATGCGCCGCTCATCGTCCATGCAAATGTCATTCGGCACAAACGGGATATCGAGCATCTGCTCCACCACCAGGTGGCGGCCGCCGCGGATATCGATCCCCGCGGTGTCGACCAGTTGCGGGCAGCTGAGATTGAGCGCATCGGCCCGTTCGGCCAGATTGTTCAGGGCATCCAGCTCCGCCAGCGCCGCGGCGCTCTGCTGCAGCTCGCCGAGGTGCTCGCAGAGACGATCCAGCAGTTGATCGTAGAGCATCTTCTCGCGTGCGAGGGCCCGTTCGGCGGCGGAGAGCGCCTTGTCCTCAAAGCCCTTCAGCTCCGGGGTGATGTAGCGCTCGGCCGATTTTAGGGTTTGGCGGCGAATATACGCATCCGGCACCTTGTCGCTCTGCGCCTTGGTCACCTCGATGTAATAACCGTGGACCTTGTTGTAGCTCACCTTGAGAGTGGGAATGCCGGTGCGCTCCCGTTCACGGGTTTCCAGATCAAGCAGGAACCGGCCGGCGTTCTCGCGGATGCCGCGCAACTCATCCAACTCGCTGTCGTAGCTGGGGGCGATAACACCGCCGTCGCGAATCAATACCGGCGGCTCCTCGATGACCGCCTTCTCCAGTAACGTGTGGACCTCGGGGTAGGTGGCGATGCGCTCGAGAATATCCGCAACCAGGGGGGTATCAAGCGGCTGCAGTTGCTCGTGCAGGGCCGGGAGCCGTCCCAGGGCGGTGCGCAGTTGGGTCAGGTCCCGCGGGCGGGCCGATTTGAGTGCGATGCGGCTTAAGATACGCTCGATATCGCCGATACCGCGCAGATGCTCGCGAAGTGGCTCGAACAGGTTTTGTTCCATCAGGGCGGTGATGACCTGCTGCCGGGCCGAGAGGCGTCCCCGATCGCGCAGGGGACGATTGATCCAGCGTCGCAGCAGGCGGCTGCCCATGGGCGTGGCGGTGCGATCCATCACACCGGCGAGGGTGCGGCGATTGTCCCCGCCGAGATTGACCTCCAGTTCCAGGTTTCGCCGGCTGGCGGCATCCAGCAGTACCGCATTGTCGCGAAGCTCAACGGTCAGGCCGCGCAGGTGGGGTAGGGCGGTACGCTGGGTATCCTGCACATACTGCAGCAGGGCGCCGGCGGCGCCGATGGCCAGCGGCATCTCCTCGCAACCGAAGCCGCTCAAATCGCGGGTGCCGAACTGGGCGGTGAGGAGCCGTCGGGCGCTATCGGTTTCAAAGTGCCAGGGGGGAAGCTGGTTGGCCCCGCTGTTCAGATCCCGGTGCTGTCCCTCTTCGACCAGCAGCTCCACCGGCCTGAGTCGTTCCAGCTCCGAGTAGAGGGCCTCGTCCCCGTCCAGCTCCTGCACGGTAAAGCGGCCACTGGTCAGGTCCAGGGTGGCCAGACCGTAACGCTCATCGCGGTGGGCGATGGCGCTGATCAGGTTGTCGCGCCGCTCCTCCAGCAACGCCTCGTCGGTGACGGTGCCGGGGGTGACGATGCGCACCACCTTGCGCTCCACCGGTCCCTTGCTGGTGGCCGGATCGCCGACCTGCTCGCAGATCGCCACCGACTCGCCCAGGCGAATCAGCCGCGCCAGATACCCCTCTACCGAATGGTAGGGCACCCCGGCCATGGGGATCGGCTCGCCGGCAGAGGCGCCGCGGGCGGTGAGGGTGATGTCCAGCAGCTCGGCGGCCCGTTTGGCGTCGTCGTAGAACAGCTCATAGAAGTCGCCCATGCGGTAGAACAGCAGCATATGCGGGTAGTCCGCCTTAATGCGCAGATACTGCTGCATCATCGGCGTGTGAGCGGTGGGAGGGGTATTTTTCTTCTGGCCTTCTTTCATCCGCACAAGTGTATCGGAAAAGGGCTTTGGCAGGCCAGATTCAGTGGCGGCTTATTCGCTCGCGGGGATCTTGTGTCATTGATACGGGTCTGATACCTATGAGGCACTGCTTTCGGCAGTGAGTTTAAAGCCGAAAGCACGGGTTATCATCTGCTCGGCCGGGTCAGCTGAGCGGTGTTCTATACTTTAATCTTATGAGCGTTGGGGTGATGGGGTATGGTTAGTCCCTCCGAGGGGCAGTTGCAGAACGCTGCCAGGGCAGTGGCCGAGTTAATGCAAAAACGGGGCTGGATGCTGGCGGTTGCCGAATCATGTACCGGCGGCTGGGTGGCGAAGGTGTGTACCGATCTGCCCGGCAGTTCCGCCTGGTTTGAGCGCGGTTTTGTCACCTATACCAATGAGTCCAAGCAGGAGATGCTGGGAGTGAATGCACAGACCCTGGAGGCCCACGGTGCGGTCAGTGAGGCCACCGCGGCGGAAATGGTAGAGGGGGCGCTTCGCCACAGCCGCGCCCAGCTTAGCCTCGCCATCAGCGGTATCGCCGGTCCCGGCGGTGGCAGCCCGGACAAGCCGCTCGGGACGGTCTGTTTTGCCTGGGGAGCTGAGGGGCACCCGCCCTTTACCGAGCGACTCTGCTTTGAGGGGGACCGTGACGAGGTCCGACGTCAGGCGGTGTTACACGCCCTTGAGGGCGTATTGCAGCGGTTCAATGACTGAGCCGGAGACACAGCGGCTCTTCTTTGCGCTGTGGCCGGATGAGCGGCAACGCAGGCAGATGGAGGAGTACTTTGCACTGCTGCGCGGTTGCGGCGGGCGCCGGGTTCATACGGAAAATCTGCACATCACCCTGGCCTTTCTCGGTAGTGTCGACACGGAGACCCACCGCTGCATGGAGCGTGCGGCCGATGCCATCTCACTCCCCTCCTTTTCCGTCACCCTGGACCGACTGGGGTTCTGGCGCCGCCCCCGCGTGGTGTGGCTCGGAAACGAGGAGACCCCGGCCGGGCTTGCCGCCCTGGTGGCTGAGTTGAAAAAGGCGATGCTTGGCTGCAGCCTCGAGCCGGATAGCCGGGCCTTTCGCACTCATCTGACCCTGATGCGCAAGGCCCGCCGTTACCCCAGAGTCCCCGAGGTGCCCGTACTGGAGTGGCCGGTGAAAAGTTTTGCCCTGGTGGCCTCTGAGACCAGCCGGGAAGGGGTTATTTATAAGGTGCTGCGCAGCTGGGAGCTTGGGTAAGGGTGTTACAAAGTTTCAAGTTGGTAGGGTTTGCCGAGCCTGCGAGGCGAACCGCCTCGACTCGTCTCCCAATAACAATGATCTCACCGCAAAGGCGCAGAGGCGCAAAGGCTGACTGCTTATGTGTACTAAGGTGCCCACATTCATGTGGAAGCCTCGACGGTGCGCCTGACGGCGGCACCCTACGGATGTCGGGGTAAGCGCCAGGTTGGTAGGGTTTGCCGAGCTTGCGAGGCGAACCGCCTCAACGGTGCGCCTGACGGCGGCACCCTACGGATGCCGGGGTAAGCGCCAGGTTGGTAGGGTTTGCCGAGCCTACGAGGCGAACCGCCTCTTTCAACTTTGAACTTTCGTTCCTACCTGAACGCCCACTCCGCAAAAGGTTCGACCTCATCCCGGTTGGCGACAATCAGCTGGTAGGCGTGCGGGTTGAGGGAGTGGTCGGCGGTGGTGTCGACCGAGAGCTGTTGCAGCAGATAGCCCAGTAAGGCGCGCCGGACCTCAATCGTGATCACCCCATCACTGGCGCCATAGTCCATCAGCAGGTTGAGGCGTTTTTTCTCCGGCAGGCCGGGGTGGGGCTCCAGCTCCAGGGTCAGGTTCTCGCTCCACTCCTCGTCAAACTCGGCGCTCGATTCGGCCGCCACCTCCAGCACCTGCGCCGCGGCAAAGCGGGACAGGACAAAATCCCGAAAGTCGAAGGTCTCCTCGCTGTAGGCGCGCACATGCCAGCGCAGCCCGTTGTGGGCCAGGGAGTGGGGCTCGATGATGCGTGCCTCGTCGCTGTCGCGGTCGGAGAGGGAGCGGTAGTGGATCAGCAGCTTCTTTCTCTGCGCCACCGCGCGCAGTATTTGGGCGGTGATCGCTTTATCCGGCAGTCGGGCCGGGATCGGCAGGGAGGTTGCCGGGATGCCGAAGATCAATTCCTCCCCGTAGGGACCCTTCATGCCGGTGAGGTTATGGGCAAGCATCGGCAGCACACTGCCGGGGGCGAGATCGGCGACGATCGCCTCAAAGGCCGGACCGGGCACATAGCCGAACAGACTCTGTTTGTAGACCAGGTTATCCGGGGCGAGTCGGCCATAGAGACTGAGGTCCTTGGTCGCGGCCGCATCGGAGATGCCGAAGGCCCGCGCCACATCGTTACGGGTCACCACACCGCAATAAAAGGCCATGATCTCGATGTACTCCAGCCGCTGGCGGGTACTCCACTTCATCGATTCGAGCTGTTTATCCAATGAGTTGTCAGGCGAAGCCATCGCGTACTCTCTGCATATTTCTGTTTTTGTCGGTTGCTTGTATGCCGGAGAAGAATATATAAAGTTTAACGTAAAGTAAAATATACGAAGGTGATAAAAAGTATTGACATCGAAAAAAGTATAAGCTAAATTTCATCTCAAGCATGATGATGCGACCCGTTTAACCAACAAGAATTTGAGGAGTAGGACCGTGGACGAACAGAAGAAAAAGGCGTTATCCGCCGCACTGGGACAGATTGAAAAGCAGTTCGGCAAGGGCTCTGTGATGCGCATGGGCGACGAGAGTGTGGTGCGCAACATCGAGGCGATCTCCACCGGCTCGCTGGGGCTGGATGTGGCCCTCGGCATCGGCGGCCTGCCCAA
>JAWOIT010000050.1:0-14610 GCA_046484535.1 Pseudomonadota bacterium
CTGATTCTCATCCTCCAGCAGGGGTTTGAGCTTTTCCAGCACCTCCTCCCGGGGCAACTGCTCCGGCGCGCCGGGATAGCTGTGGGCCACCGGCACATAGGCGGCCTCATTGGGCACCACGGCGAAGGAGAGACCGACGATCTGCGCGTCCATATAATTAAGACTGGTGGTCTCGGTATCGAAGGCGAACAGCTCGGCCGCCTTGAGTTTCGCCAGCCAGGCATCGAAGCGTTCCCAGTCGAGGACGGTCTCGTAGTTGCACTCGGTCTCGGTTTCGCTCTCCGCGGACTCCTCGCCACCGAGCAGCTCGGACAGCCAGGTCCTGAACTCCATCTCCGAGTAAAGCTCCCGCAGCGCCCGGGTATCGGGCTCGGCCCGCTCCAGCTGCAGCGGCTTGAGGTCCATCGCCACGTCGCACTTGATGGTCACCAACTCCCGGGAGAGGGGCAGCTGCTCCAGGCTGTCGCGCAGGTACTCGCCCACCTTGCCCTTGAACTCGCCGGCGTGCGCGATGATCGCCTCCAGCGAGCCATACTGTTCCAGCCACTTGACCGCCGTCTTCGGTCCCACCTTGGGTACGCCGGGGACGTTGTCCACGGTGTCGCCGATGAGGGCCAGGTAGTCGACGATACGCTCTGCCGGGATACCGAATTTCTCCACCACCCCGTCCGGGTCCATCTCGGTCTCGGTCATGGTGTTGACCAGGGTCACGTGCTCGTTGACCAGCTGCGCCATGTCCTTGTCGCCGGTGGAGACGATCACCTTCATCCCCTGCTCCTCGGCCTGCTTGGCCAGGGTGCCGATCACATCATCCGCCTCGACCCCGTCAATGCACAGCAGCGGAAAACCCATGGCGCGGACGATGGCGTGGATCGGCCCGATCTGGCTGCGCAGCTCATCGGGCATCGGCGGACGGTTGGCCTTGTACTCCGGGTAGATCTCGTCGCGGAAGGTCTTGCCCTTGGCATCGAACACCACCGCCACGTGGGCCGGGTCGTAGTCCTTGAGCAGGCGGCGCAGCATGTTGGTCACGCCGTAGACCGCACCGGTGGGCTCGCCTTTGGAGTTGGTCAGCGCCGGCATGGCGTGGAAAGCGCGGTAGAGGTAAGAGGAGCCGTCCACCAGCACCAGGATTTTGTCATCTTGCTCGGGCATAGGGGTAGTCAATTCAGGTCTTAAAAGTCGAGGGTGGAGGATAAACCATCTTCCTCGGTTGGGGAAAATCGCGGCTTAGGCTCGTAATCACCATCTATGGGGAACCTCCGGGGACCGGGGTGGCTGCCTGACGTAATGTATCGAGCAATAGTCAGGTCTTGCCCTGATATAGAGTAAATCCGTCTGACCTGCTATGAACGCTTCGAATGGCGCTGAGAGAAACCGCCTCCCGGCACTGTTACTTGCCGCGACTATCCCTATAATGGCTGCAAATGATTACCGTATGTGGACCGACTTAATGAGTGATAAAGAGACACCACCGCACCACGGCGTCTTTCCTGACGATAGTATGCTGACCCGTGAGTCCTGGAAAATCTTCCAGATCATGGCTGAATTTGTAGAAGGCTTCGAGCGACTGGCGGAAATCCGCCCGTCGGTGAGTATTTTCGGTTCCGCCCGAATCGAGCCCGACCACCCCTACTACAAGCTGACCGAAGATATCGCCTTCGCCCTCTCCGAAGCGGGCTTTTCGGTGGTCAGCGGCGGCGGTCCCGGCATTATGGAGGCGGCCAATAAGGGGGCCTTTAAAGGAAAGTCGCCCTCTATCGGCCTCAATATACAGCTGCCGCATGAACAGGCCGGCAACGCCTACCAGGATATCCGTCTCACCTTCCGCCACTTTTTCTCACGCAAGGTGATGTTCGTGAAATACGCCGCCGCCTACGTGGTCATGCCCGGCGGCTTCGGCACCCTGGACGAACTGGCGGAGATCCTCACCCTGATCCAGACCGGCAAAACCCGTCGCATCCCCATCATACTGGTACACGGACCTTTTTGGCGCGGCCTGATAGAATGGATCCATACAACGCTTATCGATGAGAAGATGATCAACCCGCAGGACCTGGAGCTGTTGCAGATCATCGATCAGCCGGAGAAGGTGGTTGAGGCCATCTTCAGCCATTATGAACACAGGGGATTCGAGCCCTCCGCCGAGGAGCGCGAGATCCTGCTGGACCTGTAAGGAATGCCCATGCGCTATCTGTTACCACTACTTATCGGACTGTTACTCAGCCCGCTTGTAAACGCCCGGGATGAGATACCCGTCCCGCCCCCCCTGCCCGAAAACGTCCCGCCCGGCAATGACGAAGAGCTGCAACCGGAAGTCACCATCATCCGCCGTGGCGAGGACATCATCCAGGAGTACCGGGTCAACGGCCAGCTCTACATGGTCAAGATCACTCCGAGCAAGGGAAAACCCTACTATCTGATGGATACCGATGGCGACGGCAGCCTGGAGACACGCCGCAACGAACTGGATAACCCGGAGGTGATCCAGTGGCGCATCTTTACCTGGTAACAGTAGAAGTGGACCCCACCGGTTGTAATGCTGGTCAGTTAAGGAAAACCATAGCTCGTAGGAGCGGCTTCCAGCCGCGACGTAAGCATAAAATCGCGGCTGGAAGCCGCTCCTACATGTTGTATTACCGCTTAACCGATCGGCATTACCCCACCGGGTGCACCTAAAATACCCGTGGGCTCTTCCCTTCCGGATCCTCCCTGTAATTGCCCCGTGCATTACTCGACCACCCGACATCTGCCCACCATGGATGAAAGAAACGCAAAAGGATCGCAGGAACACTCCTTGCCATGCAGACATGCGCGTGCTGTTGCCAAAAGATTTTTCCACTCGGCTATGTCAATCCGACGCGCAGACAGATAAGATCACCCCACCGCAAAACACCTAAGCGATTATGTCTGTCTACACCGTGGTCGAAAGGGATGAGCTGGAGGCCTTCCTTCACAACTATCCCCTTGGCGAGCTGCTCGATTACCAGGGCATCAGTGCCGGGATCGAGAACACCAACTATTTCGTCACTACCAGTGAAAAAGCCCTGGTGCTGACCCTGTTCGAAAACCACACCGCGGATGAACTGGGCTATTTTCTGGATTTAATGGCCTTTCTTGCCGAACACGGTATCCCCAGCGCCCACCCCATCGCCGATAATAACGGTCACTATCTTCGCAAGCTCAACGGCAAACCCGCCGCGTTGGTGATGCGTCTGTCGGGAAGGGGGGTGGAACAACCCAATGTGGCGCAGTGCCGCGAACTGGGCCACGCCCTTGGCAGGATGCATGTTGCCGGCCAGGCTTTTGAGGGGCATCGGGAGAATGACCGAGGCCCCCACTGGTGGAACACCACCCGCGATGCCATCGCCGATAAGCTTGCCCAGGCGGATCGCCGGTTGCTCGATGAGGAACTCGCCTTCCAGCGCACGCACCGTTTCGATGCCTTGCCTCGGGGCGTGATCCATGCGGATCTCTTCCGCGATAACGCCCTGTTTGAGGGGGATACGCTCACCGGGCTGATCGACTTCTACTACGCCTGCAACGACGTGCTGCTCTATGACGTGGCCGTGACCGTAAACGATTGGTGCAGCAACGACCTCGGCGAGCTGGATAAGGACAAGGCTCTGGCGATGCTCGGCGCCTATAAAGAGGTGCGCCCTTTCACTGACGATGAGGCCGAGGCCTGGCCGGTGATGCTGCGCGCCGGCGCCCTGCGCTTCTGGCTCTCACGGCTGCAGGATATGCACTTTCCACGAGAGGGCGAACTGACCCACATCAAGGACCCCGACGTCTTTCGTACTATTCTCATCTCACGCAAACAAAATACCGGGCTGCTTCACGAACTCTGGGAAACGGCCGGCATCCATGGCGCTTAGCAGCTGTCCGCAAGGGGCCGCGCCGCCCTGAGCTGCATGCCTTTGGCATTGATTTCCATACGAACACGGCCACAAAATCCTCCTTGACCGGACATTTCTTTGCGCCTTTGCGCCTCAGCGGTGAAATCCCACCCTCGACGGCGGGCGTGTCGTTTCAATGTAACAAAGATTTTTAAATTTCGACTTCAAAACCCCTTGCTTTTTGCTAAGCCGTTGTCGGACAAGGACATCCGATTTTATCCACAAAACCTGTGGATAACTTTGTGGATGATTTGGGAAGATCTGCCGGGAGAGCGCACGGCTACGCCAAGATTCTTAGATTGGTCATCTTCTGACCAGCACCCACTAACCTCAATATATTCAATCACTTACAGTAATATATAGGCTCCGGGATATGTAAGTGTTCACTTACTTTTTACCCCGGAAAAGTGCGTCGGCCAACACTGTGCATAACAGCAGCCGCTAATAGATATACCCTACGGCTGTCAAGGACTTTTACTCATACGGGCTGCTTGCCGGGCTTGTTGCGCCTACATAGAATAGGCAGCCGGACACCACAGACGCATATAACTATAAGCCCGTGAATACTCTGGTACATATCGCCCGGCGCCTCGACCAACTCAGTGAGTGGAGCGGACGCCTCATCGCCTGGCTCACCCTGGGGATGGTGCTGGTCACCTTCGCCGTAGTAGTGCTGCGCTATTTGTTCGATACCGGCTGGATCGCCCTGCAGGAGTCGATCACCTACATGCATGCCCTGGTATTCATGCTCGGCGCCGCCTACACCCTGCGCCACGACGGCCATGTGCGGGTGGATATCTTTTACCAGAAGTTCGGCCCGCGAGGCCGCGCCTGGGTGGACCTGCTCGGCACCTTGCTGCTCCTGCTGCCGGTGACCCTCTTTGTCACCTGGATCAGCTGGGACTATGTCGCCACCGCCTGGGAATTGAAAGAGGGCTCCCGCGAGGCCGGCGGCCTGCCCGGCGTCTATCTGCTGAAGACGGCCATTCCGCTGATGGCGCTCCTGCTTCTGCTGCAGGGGATCTCACTGGCGCTGCGTTCCCTGCTGGTGCTCCTCGGCCATGAGGAAAACGCCCCGACCCACGATGCCTGCACGGAGGTCTGATCCGATGACCCCTGAAATCATCGCCATCCTCATGTTTCTCAGCATCTGCGCCGTGCTGATGCTGGGTTATCCGGTCGCCTTCACCCTGGCGGGTATGGCGCTGGCCTTCGCCGCGCTGGGTATTCAGTTGGGTATGTTCGAGGCCGCCTTTCTCGAGGCGCTGCCCAACCGCCTCTACGGCATCATGACCAACCAGACCCTTATCGCGGTGCCGCTGTTCGTCTTCATGGGGGTGATGCTGGAGCGCTCGAAGGTCGCCGAACAGCTGCTCGATACGATGGCCACCCTGTTCGGCTCGATGCGCGGCGGGCTCGGCATCTCGGTGATCCTGGTGGGAATGCTGCTGGCGGCCAGTACCGGTATCGTCGGCGCCACGGTGGTCACCATGGGCCTACTCTCCCTGCCGACGATGCTAAAGCGCGGCTACAGCCCGGCGCTGGCCACCGGCACCATCTGCGCCTCGGGGACACTCGGACAGATCATCCCCCCTTCCATAATCCTGATTCTGCTCGGCGACGTGCTCTCCTCCTCCTATCAACAGGCCCAGCTGGCCATGGGCATTTTTTCGCCGGAGGCGATCTCCGTCGGTGACCTCTTCGCCGGCGCCCTCATCCCCGGGATCCTGCTGGTGGTGCTCTACATCGGCTACCTTCTCGCCGTTGCCTGGCTCAAGCCCGAAGCCTGCCCGGTGCCACCGAAAGAGGAGCGTGGCGGTTATGATCGGGCGCTGTTCGGCCGCGTCCTTAAGGTACTGCTGCCGCCGCTGGGACTGATTCTTGCAGTGCTCGGTTCGATCCTGGCCGGGCTCGCCACGCCGACCGAGGCGGCCTCGGTCGGGGCGATCGGCGCCATCCTGCTGGCCGTTGGTCGTAGACAGTTTACGCTGACCACACTGAATGAGGTGATGCGCTCCACCACCCGGATCACCGCCATGGTGTTTCTGATCTTTATCGGCGCCTCGCTCTTCTCCCTGGTCTTTCGCGGCTTCGGCGGCGATGAGATGGTCAACACGCTGCTCACCGACCTGCCCGGCGGCGTCTTCGGCGCCATGTTGGTGGTGATGCTGGTGATGTTCCTGCTCGGCTTTATCCTCGACTTTATTGAAATCACCTTCGTCGTGGTGCCGATTGTCGCCCCCATACTGCTCACTATGGGGCTCGATCCGATTTGGCTCGGTGTGATGATCGCCATCAACCTGCAAACCTCCTTCCTCACCCCGCCCTTCGGTTTCGCCCTTTTCTACCTGCGCGGCGTCGCCCCGGCCGAGGTCAGGACCACACAGATCTACAAGGGGGTCGCCCCCTTCATTCTGATCCAGTTGATCGCCCTGGGCGCCCTGTCGCTATGGCCCGAATTGGTTACCTGGCTGCCGGAAGTCGTGTATTCAGATTGAGCCGGGAAAACATTCCCCATGCCTCCACTCCTGCCTCCCGGCCTGCGACTTCGATAGCCGCCGTGACACATCGTCACAGATTTACTAATGTACAGCTATGCTCTGACAGCGTTTCAGCGCCATAGCGCTTTCGCGCTTAGCCTTACACCTTTTAATAGAGTGGTTGCACACGGCCGCGCTCATGGGAGCAACATAAATGGCTGACACCGATAACTGGCACGCACAGACCGCGGAACAGGTTCTCAGCGGACTCGATACCGGCCTTGACGGGCTGAGCGAGGCTGAAGCGGCGGAGCGGCGGAGCGGCGGCAGCGCTATGGTTCCAACCGCCTGCCGATGCAGAAGCGACAAAGCCTGGTCAAACGCTTTCTGCTTTAGTTCCTCAACATCTTCATCTATGTCCTGCTCGGCGCGGCGCTGATTACCGCCCTGTTAAACCACCTGATCGATACCGCCGTGATCCTCGCGGTGGTGGTGGTCAACGCCGTCATCGGTTTTCTCCAGGAGGGCAAGCGGAAAAGGCGATGGATGCGATCCGCAATATGGCTCGCTCTGCGGGCGACCGTCATCCGCGGCGGTGAGCGGCACACGGTGGAGGGGGCGCTGATGGCCTTCTCCTGCCGGTCGGGGATGGATGGCGGCGAGGATCGCCGGCAGTGTACCCGCACCGATGTCATCCCCTTCGACTCTAGCCATAAGTACATGGCGACACTCAATCATGACCACGAAAATCATGCCTTCATCTTTGCCAAAGGAGCGCCGGAAACCATCTTATCCATGTGCCGGGAGCAACGGACCGCTGACAGCGGCACCGCAACGTTGGATGAAAGCGAATGGCAAAGGCGGGCCGAACAAATCGCCGCACAAGGGCAACGGGTGCTCACCCTGGCGGCGAAAGAGGTCAAACCGGAACATACTGTGCTCGAGGCTTCCGACATTGAAGACTCCCTGGTCCTGCTGGGAATGGTCGGTCTGATCGACCCGCCCCGTGATGAGGCGATTGATGCCGTCGCCGAGTGCCATTCGGCCGGTATTCGCGTCAAGATGATCACCGCCGTCTCCCTCGGGATCGCGCTGACCCATGAACACACTCGTGGTGATGGAGATCTTCCACCTGCTTTTTATCGGCAATATGTCCCTCATGTCCTTAACATGGAAACGTGTGCGCGGCACCAAAGCGGTATCGCTGGCGATCATGGTGGTCACTGCCGGACAGTTCGCCATCACCTACCTGCCGCCCATGCAGGTGCTGTTCGAAACGGAGTCCATCGCCCTTTATGACGCTCTGCTGATTATCGCGATCGGCCTGGCGCTGTACGTACTCATCGAGATCGAAAAACAGATCCGTCATCGTCTGTTTCATCAAAAAGCATAAAAGGGGAATGCGACCATCAGCCTGATGCAGTGGCATCACCTACCACGTCCCTTTCTTTCACTTTGTCGCCACGACCAAGGCACGCAGCAGCCAGGTTGATTTGGGGGTGGGGCCACGGTTTATCCGCCGCAGGACAAGCAGCTATAGTGGCCAAATCTGCAGCGCCTACAATACGAACACGGCATATCACAAGGTATCCATCATGCATCGATTCATACTCCGCGCCCTGCTCCCGCCCCTTCTTCTCCTCCTGCCTTTTGCCACTCAGGCCGGGGAAAAACCGACTTTAAGCGCGGTCATCGACCCGAGCTTTGTTCCCGCAGCGGGTGGCCATTGCCCACACCCTGGCGATGCAACCGCAGCTGATGCTGTTCGATGAGCCGACCTCGGCGCTCGACCCGGAGATGATCGGCGAGGTACTGGATGTGATGCGTGAGCTGGCCGGTGAGGGGATGACCATGCTGGTGGTCACCCACGAGATCGGCTTCGCCCGCGAGGTGGCCGATCGGCTGGTCTATCTGGATGAAGGGGGAATCCTCGAGCAGGGCACCCCGGAAGAGGTGCTGGACAACCCGAAACAGACGAGGACCCGGGCATTTCTCTCCCGGGTCTTAAGACACTGAACCGACCCAGCACATTCAGGTGAACTCTGTTGTCGACAGCGGTAAGGCGGTCACCCGCCAATACCCTCAGACCGGCTCCACCTCGTTCTCACCACCCAGTGCATCAACCAGTTCGTTGATCAGTTTGGATAGCTCCAGGGTCATCAGGGCGAAGTCGCTGTCGAACTGTACCACCGGATCTTCATGCCCCTCCTCCAGTTCCTGTTTCAGGGCATCACCGAAGCGCAGCCGCTTGATGGTCATATCCTCACCAAGGACGCACTCCAACCGCTCACGCCAGCCAAGCGCCAACTTGGTGACCTGTTTGCCGGCTGCCAGATGTCCCTGCACCTCCTCGGAGAACGGGTCCTGACGCCGACAGCGCACCACACCGCCTTCCTTGTCCGAATCCTGCAACTCGTACTCATCACCCAGTTCGAACCCGGCCGGAATGCCGTCGCCATGGAGCCAGCGGGTCATCGCCGAGCGGGGCGACTCGGCGGTATCGGGCAGCCGGGCACGCAGGGTAACACCCGCCTCATCCAGCGACTCGCGCAATTGGGCGATCAGATCCTCGGCCTTTTTCGCGGCGGCGGCATCGACCACCAGCCAGCCTCCCTTGCGGTCGATATAGGCAAAGGTGCGGGTGCTGCGGGTAAAGGCCTGCGGCAGCAAGGTCAGGGTCAGCTCCTCCTTGAGCTGTTGGCGCTCCTTACGTCCCACCGGCCGCGATTCGGCCTGTTCAATTTCTTCCACCTTCTGTGCCAGTTGCTCATTGAGCACACCGCTCGGCAGCAGCCGCTCCTCCTTTTTGGCGCAGATCATCGAATAGAGCCCCACCGTATGACACAACTCACTGCCGTGACGGCCCAGCGGCATGGACCAGCCGTAACTGAACGGCACCGCTTTACCTACCGGCTGGAACAGGTGTCGTTCCAGGGCCGCATGCAGGGCAGAATGATCGAGAGTGAGGGGCTGGACAAGGCGAAACAGGTAGAGGTTCTTGAACCACATGATCGAGAGTCTTTTCCGTAGTCAATAATCGGGGCGCCATTATGGCGCATCCGGGTGGCACCTATCACCCCCTTCGCAGGCGAAACCGCTGCACAGGTTCTAAACTTGTCGGGGTAACTGCAAATCAGAGGGAAGGACATGAGCGCATTCCGCATCAACGACACACCCAACCTGCGCCTGGTGCGGGGTGATCTGAGTCAGGTGGTCCGGGTTGGCAATGTCTCTATCCAGTTTTCGCCCAAAGAACGGCCACCCTTTGCGGTCAATGCGATGGCGGTGGAGCAGGATACCGCCCTGGTGCTGGATGAGGAAACCGCCCTGAACATGCCCTACAGCTCACTCAAACAGCTGGGCGAGGAGATGGAGCGATTCAACGAGCCGCTACCCGGCAGTATATTGGTGCAGCGCGGCAAACCGCGTAAACTCTATGCCATTGTCCACGATCTGGAACAGGACCCGACCTGGCGCGAGGAGTGGGTCCTGGCGGCGCTGGAGAACATGCTCCGCCTGGCCGATCAACAACTGCTGCCGGCTTTTGCCCTGCCGCTGTTGGGCAGCCACTTCGGCAACCTGGCGCCGGAGCGCTTCATTCAGTTGCTGTGTATCGCGCTACGGGCCTTTCCGCCCTCCACGCCGGTAAAACTGTGGCTGGTGGTCCCCCGTTACGAGACCCACCGGCTATTGGTGGCATTGCGACACTTCAGCGAATAACGCCCCCCGTGCTAGGATTGCCGTCCCGACGGCAATCATTACAGCAATACTCGTGGACACTCTCTCCCACCAGTTGGCGGACCTGCTCCTGGCGATCGAGGCGGAGATGCGCCGACTGGGTCTTTGGGAACAGCAGCCCCCGCCTGAGGAGGCACTTTGCAGCCTGATGCCTTTCTGTCACGACACCCTGCGCCTGGAACAGTGGCTGCAGTGGGTGTTTCTGCCGAAGATGAAACGGGTGCTGGAGACCGGTGAGGAGTTCCCCGGCAGCAGCGAGATAGAGCCGTTGGCCGAATACCGTTTCAATCTACTACCGCAACAAACCGACAGGCTGCTTGCGCTCATCGGCCGGTTCGACGCGCTGATTAACCGTACATCGAGAGAAGGCATGTCATGACCTTCCCGCGGCTGCGCCCGCCTTCTCTTGGGCTGCGACTTTTTCGGAGGGTTAGAGGCTGATATCCGCCGATGCCGCTTTCTCTTCGGCCGGCAGGGCGTCGCTGCTGTCGAGCCACTCGAGCAACGGCCGCCACTGTTCGATATCCTGTTTGACCTCATAGGGGGCAAGCTCGAAGATCCCCAGCCCCTTTTGCGCCGCACGGATATAGTTCTGGGTATCGCGCAGCGAGGTAATGAAAGGGATGGAGAGGCTGTTGAGAAACCGCTCGAGGTTCTGATAGATCCGCGTATATTCCCGCACCCGGTTGGCCACCACGGCGATGCCCGTTCCCCCCCGGGAGACACCGCACTCCAGCAACAGCTCCTCGATGAAACGGGCGGTGGCGCGCATATCCATGGGCGAAGGCAAGACCGGAATAATCAGGTGTTTGGAGCGCTTGACGTACTGTTTGAGGCGTTTGCCATGGACGCCGGCAGGCGCATCCATAATCATCGCCCCGGTGCTGTCGGGATTGAGGAACTCCTTGTAGTCCGCCATACCCCGTTTGACCGTAGGGGCGCTTTCGGGGCGCACATCCAGCCAGTCACTGCTGCTCCCCTGGGTATCGAAATCGACCAGATAGGCGGGGCCGCCCTTGCCCGCATAGTAGCTGGCCAGATTGGTCGCAATCGTGCTCTTGCCGCAGCCCCCTTTGGGGTTAAGTACCATTATTCGGCGCATTGGGCTTACTCCCTTAACCGTTATTTCTCTCCGTTCTACCAAAAAGCGCGCCGGCTAGCCACTCCCTTCCATCTCGCCGCAGCGCTGTTGTACGCGCTCGTCGACCTTCTCCACGGCAACCCGGTAGCGGGCCTGCAACTCTTCATCACAGCAAACGGACATATCCAAATCCCGCAATAGCCCGTCGGTGATGCTGTAGATAAAACCGTGCAGACTCAGCTCCTGACCGCGCGCCCAGGCATCCTGCACCACGCTGGTCTGGCCCACATTCACCACCTGTTCGATGACATTGAGCTCACACATACGGTCCACCAGCGCGGGGTGCCCCTCCAACGGGGCGAGACAGCCGCTGTGCTTGGTCTGCACATCCTGGATGTGGCGCAACCAATTGTCGATGAGCCCCAGCTTGGCCCGCTCCACCGCCGCCTTTACGCCGCCACAGCCGTAGTGGCCGGTGACGATGATATGCTTGACCTTGAGCACATCGACGGCGAACTGCATCACCGAGAGGCAGTTGAGGTCGGTATGCACCACCATGTTGGCCACGTTGCGGTGGACGAAGATATCACCCGGCAGCATGCCCAAAATCTCGTTGGCCGGTACCCGGCTGTCGGCGCAGCCGATCCAGAGGTACTCCGGATTCTGCTGCTGAGACAGACGCTGGAAAAACTCCGCATCCTCCTTGAGGATGGAGTCGGCCCATTTGCGATTCTTGGCAAAGAGCTCGGCGATAGTCGCTTCGGTTGATTGTTTTTTCTCAGACATCAGTCAATTCCCAACTCGTCCCAAATTTTATCGATACGTTGTTTCACCGCCGCATCCATCTCGATGGGCACCCCCCACTCGCGCTCGGTCTCCCCCGACCACTTGTTGGTGGCATCCAGCCCCATCTTCGAGCCCAGGCCCGAGACCGGCGAGGCGAAATCGAGATAGTCGATCGGCGTGTTTTGCAACATGGTGGTGTCCCGCACCGGGTCCATACGCGTGGTCATCGCCCAGATCACATCCTGCCAGTCGCGGGTGTTGATGTCCTCATCGACGACGATAACGAACTTGGTGTACATAAACTGGCGCAGGAACGACCACACCCCCAGCATCACCCGCTTGGCATGTCCCGGATACTGCTTACGGATGGAAACCACCGCCAGGCGGTAGGAACAGCCCTCCGGCGGCAGGTAGAAATCGACGATCTCGGGAAACTGCTTCTGCAGGATCGGCACGAACACCTCGTTGAGCGCCACCCCAAGCACCGCCGGCTCATCGGGCGGACGGCCGGTGTAGGTGGAGTGGTATATCGGGTCGCGGCGGTGGGTGATGCGCTCGATGGTGAAGACCGGAAAGCGCTCCACCTCGTTGTAGTAACCGGTGTGATCGCCAAACGGGCCCTCATCGGCCTCCTCGCCGGGATAGAGGTAGCCCTCCAGCACGAACTCGGCGGAGGCGGGTACCTGCAGCTCATTGCCGATACACTTGACCACCTCGGTCTTGCCGCCGCGCAGCAGGCCGGCGAAGGCGTATTCGGAGAGCGAATCGGGCACCGGTGTCACCGCGCCGAGGATGGTGGCCGGGTCCGCCCCCAGCGCCACGGCGATGGGGAAGGGCTGGCCCGGATGCTTCTCCTGCCAGTCGCGAAAATCGAGCGCCCCGCCCCGGTGGGAGAGCCAGCGCATGATCACCTTGTTCTTCGCGATTACCTGCTGGCGGTAGATACCGAGATTCTGGCGCGGCTTGCGCGTGCCCTTGGTGATCACCAGCCCCCAGGTGATGAGCGGTCCCACATCCCCCGGCCAGCAGGTCTGGATCGGCAGTTTGGCAAGGTCCACCTCATCGCCCTCCAGCACCACCTCCTGACAGGGGGCCTTTTTCACCACCTTGGGCGACATGTGCAGTACCTTCTTGAACACCGGCAGCTTCCCGATGGCGTCCTTCAGCCCTTTGGGCGGCTCCGGCTCCTTGAGGTAGGCCAGCAGCTTGCCCACCTCACGCAGCGCCTCCACCGACTCCTCACCCATGCCGAGGGCCACCCGCTGCGGGGTGCCGAACAGGTTGGCCAGCAGCGGGATGTCGGAGCCCTTGGGATTTTCGAACAGCAGTGCCGGGCCACCGGCGCGCAGCACGCGGTCGGCGATCTCGGTCATCTCCAGGTGGGGATCGACCTCGGTACGGATACGCTTGAGCTCACCGCGCTGCTCGAGCTGCTGGATAAAATCGCGCAGGTCCTGATATTTCATAACCGCCGGTATAGTTAGGAGTTGGAGTGAATTATGCGTGGAGCGGAGGATGGAGGCAAACCGGGCATCCCGGATAACCTTCCCCCTTCAAAAAACTAACCGCAAAGACGCCAAGGCGCAAAGGGGTTCAGTTATCCAGGCATGACTCCAGTACGGCGGCCATGCCAGGATGGATTCCGGGGCAAGCCCGGAAAGAACCACCAGTATGCTCTACAATTCATTTGGGTGAGAACCGCATTAGCGACACTTATCAAATTAATGAAAAAATGCCTTAAATTAGCGCTCTTCGCTCTACTGTTCCCCGCAAGCGCGCCACTCGCCGCTGACAAAAGCGACGTTGAGTCGGCGATCGACCGCCGTCAGGAGCTGGAGTGGAAAAGCCGTGATAATCCGTTCGCCATAATCCCCCACAGGCCCAGCTATATCCTGCCTCTGACCTATATCGACAAGACCAACCCGGAACCTTATGAAGGGGTCGATGAGGACCTTGTTCCGAGCAATAATGAGGTTAAATATCAGTTCAGCTTCAAGGTGCCGCTGGCAAAAGGGCTCCTCTACAGCAACGGCTATCTCTCCTTCGGCTATACCCAACAATCCTTCTGGCAAGCCTATAGCAGCCACTCCTCCTCGCCGTTTCGCGAAACCAATTACGAACCTGAACTGTTGTTCACTTTACCGCTCGAAGAGCGGGCGCTGGGGTTCAACTGGCGTCTTGCGGTGCTCTCACTCAACCACCAATCCAACGGCCGTACCGATCCACTCTCTCGCAGCTGGAACCGGGTGATGCTGGAACTGGTGGCAGAAAAAAACAGTCTCTACCTCAGCCTCAAACCCTGGTGGCGCGTCCCCGAAGAGGAAGGAGATGACGACAACCCGGACATCGAAGAGTACTTGGGAAACTTCGAGCTGAGGCTGCTGAAAAAGCATGATAACCACACCTTCGGCCTGATGCTGCGCAATAATCTCGATACCGACAACAACCACGGCGCCGGACAATTCAACTATACCTTCCCCATCAATGAACGGCTGAAGGGGTATGCGCAGTTCTTCAGCGGTTACGGCGAATCCCTGATCGACTATGACCACTACAACAACCGTATCGGCGTCGGGATCATGCTGACCGACTGGCTGTGAAAACGGGACTGCGGTTCAAAGTTCAA
>JAWOIT010000052.1:0-2536 GCA_046484535.1 Pseudomonadota bacterium
GTCAGGTCGATGGGGCTGCCGCCGCCGGCGGCACCGGCACGGCTATTCCGCTATCGGAGGACGCCTCCGAAATCGCCGAGACGCTGGACAAAATCCTGAACAGCGTGATCAGCGTCTCGACCACCTATACTGCTGCCTCCATCCCGGTGAACGTGTTTAACCGCTCCGAGGTGCTGGACAACGCCTACATCGCCCTGTTCCAGACCGATGAAGCGCTCAAACCCTACTGGGTCGGCAACATCAAGAAGCTCAAACTGGATATCTACCAGATCTGCAAGACCTTCGCTGAAAACGGCACCACCTGCATCGAGTACCAAAACAACCTCCGCCTCATCGATTCACTCGAGCAGCCTGCGGTCTCTGAACTCGACGGCCGCATCAAGGCCAGCGCCGTCTCGTACTGGACCAATCGAAACGGCTACGATGTGAACGACAACATCATTCCTGATCTGGAGTTACCGGGCGGATTCGATGGCCGCTCGGTCAATCGTGGCGGCGCCGGGCAGCAAATCCCCAATTTTTTAAGTGGCGATGCGCTGGGAACGGTGAGCTTTACCAATGTGATCGGTGGGCGGCAACTCTTTACCGACTTTAATGGCAACCTGATCCCACTTGAGTGGGAGAACATGGAAATGCTCTGGCCAAGCATCTTCAACTCAGACGGCTGGTCCAGCGCCACAGACTACGCGCTAATTGGTGGGAGCTGGAGCGTTGATAACGACAAGGAATACAAGGCGGGCGGGTGTTTCTCGTTTTATGACGACGTCAATACCACCAGAGACAGCACATGGTTTAGTGGTCCCTGCTTGGTGGGCGATATCGCATCCAACGTCTTGGCCTACATCCGCGGCAAGGACGTCAATGACGAGAATATCGATGGCGACCGCGATCAGACACGCCGCTGGATCTTCGGCGATCCGCTCCACTCCCGTCCGCTGCCGCTCAACTACGGTGCGCGTAGCGGCTCCGAGGGCTATACCGAGGAGACGAACCCGGATATTCGCATCATCGCCGGGAGCAATGACGGCTTCGTGCGCATGATCAAAAACACCACCTCCAGCGCAGACGAGTCTGGCGAGGAGGTGTGGGCCTTTATGCCCAGCGAGATGCTGAAGTTCCAGAAGGAGTTGATGGAAAACACCCCTGGCACCTCCGGTACCCCCAACCACCCCTACGGCGTCGATGGCGCGGTGAGCGGCTACGTGTACGACACCGACGGCAATATCGACGGCGCCGATGGCGACGAGGCCTGGATTTTCTTCGGGATGCGACGGGGCGGCCGCTCCTATTACGCACTGGATGTCACCAATCCGGACACCGTCCCGCCGGTCTATAAATGGAAGATCACCCCGAGCACCAGCGGCTACGGGGAGATGGGCTACACCTTCTCCCAGCCCGTGGTACGTGAACTGGACTGGGGTGACGGCGAAGGCACCAAACCGGTGCTGATCGTCGGCGGCGGTTACGATCTGAACAAGGACACCCCCGCAATCGGCACCACTGACACCATGGGCAATGCGGTCTACATCATCGATGCCGATACCGGTGATCTGGTATGGAAGGTCAGCGGTGTCAGCAACAGCGACGCCAATACCCATTACCAGTCGGATATGGTCGACAGCATCCCCTCCGAGGTGACGGCCATCGACAGCGACAACGATGGTAACGTTGACCGCGTCTATGTGGGCGATACCGGCGGCAGTGTCTGGCGTCTGGACTTGACCGGCACCAATCGCGCCGATTGGAAGGCCGAAAAAATCCTCAATGTCGGCCGCCATTACGTCAGTGATTTGGCGAATGACCGGCGCTTCTTCCATGCCCCGGATGTGGTACCAGGGCGTGATACCAGCGGGATCTATCATGCGGTAGTCATCGGCTCAGGCAACCGGGCACACCCGCGGCAGACGCACACCAATGATGCCATCTTCATGTACAAGGATTGGGTCACCTCGGGACCGCTCACGGATGTAAACTTCACAGGTGCCCTGACCCCCAACGATTTGTTCAATGCCACCAACAACTGCGTGCAGGAGGTAGACGTCTCTGAAGGCTGCGATGATCCCAGCCTAGACAAGCTGGCCAAGGGTTGGGTGATGTCTCTGCCCGAGAATGGTGAAAAGAGTCTCGCGGCGCCGATGACCCTGCGCGGCAGGATTTACTTCAGTACCTACGTCCCCTACGATGACACCTCGAATATCACCAGCTGCGGTCCTGGCGAGGGGGCGGGTTTTCTCTACGATGTTTCGCTGAAAGATGCCCGGGCAATGTATGACTATGACACCACGAACAATCTCATGGATGGTGAGGATGAGATCACGCTGCAAATCGAGGATCGGAGACGCAAACTGCTTTCCGGCGGCATCCCGTCGGAAAATGTCTATGTCTCCTTCAGGGACGGGGATGATAATACCTATTCAGGTATTCTCCCCTCCGACCTGAGTCCCGGTGAAGACCTTGGCTCGCAGCAGTGGAATACCTATTGGTTTGAAAAAGGCAAATAACAGGAAAAAGACACCATGACCAGCCCGTATAGAAA
>JAWOIT010000075.1:0-48131 GCA_046484535.1 Pseudomonadota bacterium
CTGTTCGAACGAACCCGTCGCGATCGCAACCGGCCGCTGTTACAGACCGATAATCCGAAGGCCAGGCTTGAAGCGCTGCTGGCTGAGCGGGATCCCATTTATCGTGAAGTGGCGGATATGGTGGTGCATACGGATGACCGTTCGATCAAAAGCGTGGTCAAGGAGATAATGGTCCGCCTTGAGCAGGAGAGCAAGTATCAACAGCGATGACGCAAGGCCGCTCGATCAGGTATATTAGGTTGCTGTAACCTATTGATTCGATTCCAGGCCACCACTATTCATGCAAACACTTCACGTAGACCTCGGCGATCGCAGCTATCCCATTCATATAGGCAGCGGACTGCTGGGGAACCCCGAGCTGGTCAGCACCCATGTCCGGGGCAGCCAAGTCATGATCGTCAGCAATGAGACGGTCGCCCCCATCTATCTGGAAAAGGCACAGCACTCCTTTGCCGATTTTCGTACCGAGGCGGTCATCCTTCCCGATGGCGAGCAGTACAAGACGCTGGAGGTCTGTAACCGGATCTATGACGCCCTGTTGCAGAAGCGTTTCGACCGGCGTTGCACCCTGGTGGCGCTGGGCGGGGGTGTTGTCGGGGACATGACCGGTTTTGCCGCGGCCACCTACCAGCGCGGGGTGGATTTCATCCAGATCCCCACCACCCTGCTGGCGCAGGTGGACTCCTCGGTCGGCGGCAAGACCGGGGTGAACCACCCGCTTGGCAAGAACATGATCGGCGCCTTTCATCAGCCGCAGCTGGTGCTTGCCGACACCGATACTCTCGATACCCTGGATGCCCGACAGCTAAGCGCCGGGATTGCCGAGATTATCAAGTACGGCCTGATCAACGATCCGGAGTTTTTCGCCTGGTTGGAGGAGAACATGGATGCCTTGCTGGACCGGGACGCCGGCGCACTTGCCTATGCCATCGAGCGCTCCTGTTACGACAAGGCCTGCATCGTCGCCGCCGACGAGAAAGAGAGTGGCCGGCGTGCCCTGTTGAATCTCGGTCATACCTTCGGCCACGCGATCGAAACCGGTATGGGCTACGGCGAGTGGCTTCACGGCGAAGGTGTGGCGGCCGGGATGGTTCTCGCCGCCGAGCTGTCACGTGATCTCGGCTGGATAGGAAGTGAGCAAGTGGAGCGTATACGTACGCTGATAAGGCGGGCGCGGCTTCCGATCAAAGCACCTGCGGCCATGGACAGCACGCGCTTTTTGGAGTTGATGGCGGTCGATAAGAAGGTGCAGGACGGTCAGTTACGCCTGGTGCTGATGAAGGCGCTGGGTGAATCGGTGGTCACCGCTGAAGCCGGCCAGGCGCAGATCAAACGCATGCTGGATAAGCACCTCAAAGGAGCCTGAACGATGAGCCTGACCCTCGCGCCCTACGCCGCCATCGAGAACCGTTCCCGTGGCCGACGGCAACAGGAGTCAGCGCCGGTCTATCGCAGCGAATACCAGCGTGATCGGGACCGCATCGTCCACTCCTCCGCTTTTCGCCGACTCGAGTACAAGACCCAGGTCTTCGTCAATCACGAAGGGGACATGTTCCGCACCCGCCTCACCCATTCGATCGAGGTGGCGCAGATCGGGCGCGCCACGGCGCGGGCGCTTGGTGTGAATGAGGACCTGACCGAGGCGATCAGCCTTGCCCACGACCTGGGGCATACCCCTTTCGGCCATGCCGGCCAGGACGCCCTGAACCGCTGCATGCAGGAGCATGGTGGGTTTGAGCATAATCTGCAGTCGCTGCGGGTGGTCGATGAACTGGAGGAGCGCTACGCGGAGTTCGCCGGCCTGAACCTGACCTTTGAGACTCGAGAGGGGATCCTCAAGCACTGTTCCCAGGCCAATGCCAAGCAGCTCGGCGAGGTGGGTGAGCGCTTCCTTACCGGGAAACGGCCCGGCCTGGAGGCGCAGATAGCCAACATCACGGACGCCATCGCCTACAATAACCATGATGTGGATGACGGCCTGCGTGCAGGTCTTATCACCATTGAGCAGTTGTGTGAGGTCAGCATCTTTCGGGAACAGTTCGAGAATGTGCAGGCACTCTATCCGGCCCTCGATGGGCGCCGCCAGATTCATGAAATTATCCGCCGAATGATCAACCGCCAAGTGGTGGATCTATTGCGCACCAGCGAGCAGTTGCTGGAGCGGGTCAAACCGGAAAGCATCGAAGCGGTGCGTGAGCATGCCGAGCCGTTGATATGCTTCAGTGAAGGGATGAAGCAAGCCCATCAGGAGTTGAAGCGGTTTTTGCGCGACAACCTCTATCGCCACTACCGGGTGCATCGAATGAGCGTCAAGGCGCAGCGGATCGTACAGGAACTGTTCCAGGCGCATTACGAGGACCCGCGGTTGTTGCCGCCCGAGCACCAGCGGAAGGTCAAAGTGTTGGAGAGAGAGGTCGGCGACAGCGGCCGGGCGCGTGCGGTGGCCGATTATATCGCGGGCATGACCGACCGCTTCGCCATCTCGGAACACCGCAAGCTTTTCCAGGCCAATGAATTGACGTGACTTCGCTGACACGGCGTTGTTTGCTCGGCACGGGAAGAGTGTCATGCAGGGCATCGTTTTCACAGCGCATCGCGGCCGACCGGTAAGCGGACCCCAAGTGCGGCCCGGCATAATGGAATATCGTTAATAGTGAATATTTGCTCATGCGTGTCTATTTACAGACCCCGGCCAGTGCGGATCGCCCGCCCCGCTACTATCAGCTCATTCTGCAGGAAGATCTGCTGGGTGGCTGGTCGCTGGTAAAGCAGTGGGGGTTCCAGGGGGCCTCGGGAACCATGCAGAAGGAGCATTACAACACCCATGAAGAGGCCGTTGATGCCCTGACCCGTACACGCGATGCGCAACTCAAACGCGGCTATCGAGTCATGTTCTTTCAGGGTGACGGCGCACCGCAATGATGCCGTATCCTGCCCGGTTATGGTTTATGCAATCCCCTTTGAACGGTGACACTTTTTATTCCATACGGAAGGAATGCTGTGAGGTTGGAAAAAGTATGAAAGTATTGTGGCTGCAGTTTATCGGCCGGTTTGCCGGCTTGTCACAGCGTGGAATGCAACGCATAGATAAGGTGCAACAGGGCCTGCGGTATGGGGCGCAGTGCTTGGCTTATACCGGTTTGAGCCTGCTGTGTACCTTTATTATGGCGCCGGCGAGTGGTGTGGCCGACACCGGCCAACCAAATCCCAGTGCCTCCTCCCCAGGTGGCGATATGTTAAAAGGTTACCGTTGGCTCGCCAAACAACCCGCGTCGAACTACACCCTGCAACTGATGGCGAGCGAGAACCGTGCCGGTGTCGAGTTTTTCGCCAAACAACGGGATATTGCGGCCCCGTTTGCCGTGTTTGCCCAGGAGCACAAAGGAAAGACGCTCTACGCCCTGGTTCAGGGCAGTTTTTCGGATCGAAGTGCCGCGGAACAGGCGGTAGGGACGGTACCGGAAGGTATCAAACCATGGATACGTTCCATAAAAAGCGTGCATAAAGTGATGTTGCAAACTGTGGCGGCCGCACCGACCGAGCAGGAAGGGTCGGCGCCTGTGTCCCCTGCCGCAGTCTCGGCGCGAATAGAAGATACCGCCTGGGTATGGAGCCGGAATCCACGTCACTACACAGTACAACTTGTCTCGGCCATCGATGAGCAGACGGTAGAGGCGAACAGGCAGCGTCACTCACTTCCGGGCAAGATGGCTGTGGTACAGATCCCGCGGGGAGGCCGAATCATGTACACGTTACTCTACGGAAGCTTCTCTACAAAGGCGGCGGCGCGGGATAGCATACAAAAGCTGCCTGAGTCGCTGCAGCAGCTCAATCCCCGGGCGCGTGATTTCGCCGAACTGCAGGACGCGATTAGCACCATTGATCGCTAACCGGGCTGAAACCTTAACGTTTTAATCTACTAATATCTGTGCATGTGGTGAATCGCTGCATATTGGCGTGGTAATTGAACCATCCGCCTCACGGCAGTATACTGCTTGGCCGTTTTGCCTGCCCGAAGGGCGATCCGGGTGTATATTTACTAATCCGGTTTTCATTGACGCAACGCAACCAATCGGTTACCGACTGTGAGCGAATCAAAAGTATATAAAGGTTTATATCGTCCCGACTTCGAGCGGGACAACTGTGGTTTCGGCCTGATCGCCCATATGGACGGCGCCACCAGCCACTGGCTGGTCAGCACCGCCATTGAGGCGCTGGGACGCATGACCCACCGTGGCGCTATCGCCGCTGACGGCAAGACCGGCGACGGCTGTGGCCTTTTGCTGAAAAAGCCCGACAGCTTCCTGCGTGCCGTGGCCGACGAGGCCGGTATCAACCTGGGCGATGACTATGCCGTGGGCGTGGTATTCCTGGCCCGGGATGAGCCCACCGCCGCCGCCGGGCGCGAGAGATTGGCCAAAGAGGTTGAGGCCGAGGGGCTGAGCGTGGCCGGTTGGCGCGTGGTGCCGACTGACGCCTCCGCCTGCGGTGAAGCGGCCAAAGCGACCCAGCCGCAGATCGAGCAGATCTTCGTCAACCGCCCTGCCGGGATGGACGCTTCCGACTTCGAGCGCCACCTGTTCATCGCCCGCCGCCGTGCGGAAAAGGCCCGCGAGAGCGCCGGCGATGAAATGTTCTATGTGCCGACCTTCTCCTCCCAGGTGATCTCCTATAAGGGCATGGTGATGCCGGAGTTCCTGCCGGTGTTCTATCCGGACCTGGGCGATGAGCGCATGGAGTCGGCCATTGGGGTGTTCCACCAGCGCTTCGCCACCAACACCCTGCCCGAGTGGCGCCTGGCGCAGCCGTTCCGCTACCTGGCGCACAACGGCGAGATCAACACCGTCCGCGGTAACCGCAACTGGGCCCGCGCCCGTTCGCACACCTTCGCCACCGACAAGATCCCCAACATGGACGATGTGCGTCCGTGGGTCTCCATGGAGGGTTCCGATTCCTCCAGCCTCGATAACATGCTCGAGGCGATGATGGCCGGCGGCATCGACATCTTCCGTGCGATGCGCCTGCTGATCCCGCCGGCATGGCAGAACGTCGGCGAGATGGACCCGGATCTGCGCGCTTTCTACGAGTACAACTCCATGCATATGGAGCCGTGGGACGGCCCCGCCGGTATCGTCCTGACCGACGGCCGCTACGCCGCCTGTACCCTGGACCGTAACGGCCTGCGTCCGGCCCGCTATGTCATCACCAAGCCCGGTGGCGGTGAAACCAGCGAGGGCGACTACTCGGGTTGCGTCATTACCCTCGCCTCCGAGATCGGCGTTTACGACTACGACAATGCCGATGTCATCAAGAAGGGCCGCCTCAAGCCCGGTCAGATGATCGCCGCTGACACCCGGACCGGCGAGTTGATCCTGCCGCAGGACATCGACGACAAACTGAAGCAAGCCCAGCCCTACAAGGAGTGGATGAAAAACGCCCTCCACCTCGACTCTGTGCTGGAGGGTGACCCGCTCACCGGCCAGCCGATGGAGAAGTGCGAGCTGGACACCTACCAGAAGCTGTTCCAGGTCTCCTTCGAGGAGCGTGACCAGGTGCTGCGCGTGCTTGCCGAGGGCGGTGCCGAGGCGATCGGCTCGATGGGTGATGACGCCCCCTACCCCGTGATGTCACGCAAGGTGCGCTCGGTCTACGATAACTTCCGCCAGCAGTTTGCCCAGGTAACCAACCCGCCGATCGACCCGATCCGCGAGCAGATCGTCATGTCCCTGGAGACCCTGTTCGGTAGCGAGAAGAACCTGTTCGAGGAGACCGCCGATCACGCCAAGCGCCTGATCGCCGACTCTCCTGTGCTCTCCGAGGGCAAGTTTCGGCAGTTGCTCAGCCACGATGAGGGCGACTTCGCCCACGCGGTGATTGACCTGAACTACCCGCTCGACTTCGGCCTGCAAAGGGCGATCGAGGATATTGCCGACAAGGCCATCGAAGCGGTACGTGGCGGCAAGGTGATCCTGATCCTCTCAGACCGCAACATCGCCAACGGCACCATGCCGGTCCATGCCGCGCTGGCTACCGGGGCGGTTCACCACCGTCTGATCGCTGAGGGCGAGCGCTGTAATGCCAACCTGGTGGTGGAGACCGCCACCGCACGCGATCCGCACCACTTTGCGGTGCTGCTCGGTTACGGCGCCACCGCTATCTATCCCTATCTCGCCTACGAAACCATCAATGACATGGTTCGCGACGGTGAGATTGCCGAGAAAGATACCGATAAGCTGGGTGAGAAATACCGCGGCGGTATCAACAAAGGGCTTTACAAGGTGATGTCCAAGATGGGTATCTCCTCGGTGGCCTCCTACCGCGGCGCCCAGCTGTTCGAGATCGTCGGCCTGCAGGATGAGGTGGTGGACCTTTGCTTCCGCGACACCACCTCCCGCGTACAGGGTGCCGACTTCGGTGATTTGGAGAAGGACGTCAAGCAGCTGGTGAACACCGCCTGGAACCCGCGCAAACCGATGGACCAGGGCGGCCTGCTCAAGTTCGTCCACGGCGGCGAACAGCACGCCTACAACCCGGATGTGATCAAGACCATCCACAAGGCGGTCAACAGCGGCGACTGGAGCGACTACCAGGAGTTTGCCGCGCTGGTGAACAACCGTCCGCCGATGGTGCTGCGGGACCTGCTCAAGCTGCGCGAGGATATCGAGCCGATCGACATCAACGAGGTTGAGCCCGATACCGAGCTGTTCAAGCGCTTTGACACCGCGGCGATGTCACTCGGCGCCCTCTCCCCCGAGGCCCACGAGGCGCTGGCCATCGCCATGAACCGGCTTGGCGGCCGCTCCAACTCCGGTGAGGGCGGTGAGGATCCGAAGCGTTATGCCGACAAGAGCCGCTTCTCCAAGATCAAGCAGATCGCCTCCGGCCGTTTCGGTGTGACCCCCGGTTACCTGGTTAACGCCGAGGTGCTGCAGATCAAGGTGGCCCAGGGCGCCAAGCCCGGCGAGGGTGGCCAGCTGCCCGGCCACAAGGTGAACGACATGATCGCCAGGCTGCGCTATACACGCCCGGGCGTTCCGCTCATCTCGCCACCGCCGCACCACGACATCTACTCCATCGAGGACCTGGCGCAGCTGATCTTCGACCTCAAGCAGGTCAATCCGGAGGCGCTGGTTTCGGTAAAACTGGTCTCAGAGCCGGGCGTCGGCACCATCGCCGCCGGTGTGGCCAAGGCCTATGCCGATCTTATTACCATCTCCGGTTACGATGGCGGTACCGCGGCCTCGCCGATCGCCTCGGTCAAATACGCCGGCTCCCCATGGGAGCTGGGCCTGTCCGAGACCCATCAGGTGCTGCGCATGAACGACCTGCGCGGTAAGGTCCGGGTGCAGGCCGACGGCGGGATGAAGACCGGCCTGGATATCATCAAGGCCGCCATCCTCGGCGCCGAGTCGTTCGGCTTCGGCACCATGCCGATGGTGGTGTTGGGCTGTAAGTACCTGCGCATCTGTCATCTCAATAACTGCGCCACCGGTGTCGCTACCCAGCACGAGGTGCTGCGTGAGAAGCACTACAAGGGCAAGCCGGAGATGGTCGAGACCTACTTCCGCTTCGTCGCCCGCGAGGTGCGCGAGTGGATGGCCAAGCTGGGCGTGCGCAAGCTGGAAGACCTGATCGGCCGCACCGACCTGCTGGAGATCCTGCCGGGTGAGACCGACAAGCAGCAGAAGCTCGATCTTAAACCGATCATCGACGGCTCCATCGCCCCGGCCGATGCCCCGCAGTGCTGCATCGAGCCGAGCAATGTGCCTTTCGATGAGGCCAAGCTGGCCGAACAGATGGTGGCCGATACCATCTCCGCCATCGAAAAGAAGGCCGGCGGCGAGTTCCATTACGAGCTGAAGAACATCAACCGTTCCATCGGCGCGCGCATCTCCGGTGAGATCGCCAAGCGCTGGGACACCCTGGGAATGGAGGAGGCGCCGATCACCCTGCGCCTGAGCGGCACCGCCGGCCAGTCCTTCGGTGTGTGGAATGCCGGCGGCCTGCATATGTATCTCGAGGGCGACGCCAACGATTACGTGGGCAAGGGCATGGCCGGCGGCAAGCTGGTGATTCGTCCGCCCGCCGACAGCCGGTACGCCACCAACGAGAATGCCATCATGGGCAACACCTGCCTCTACGGCGCCACCGGTGGCAAGCTGTTCGCCGCGGGTATGGCCGGTGAGCGTTTCGGGGTGCGCAACTCCGGCGCCCATGCGGTCATCGAGGGTGCGGGCGATCACTGCGCCGAATATATGACTGGCGGCGTGATCACCGTGCTCGGTCCGACCGGTGTCAACTTCGGTGCCGGTATGACCGGTGGCTTCGCCTTCGTCCTCGACGAGGAGAACAGGTTCGCCGACCGTTGCAACGGGGATGTGGATTACCACCGCGTCAACACAGAGGCGACCGAGGCACACCGCAACTTCCTGCGTGACACCCTTGAAGAGTATGTGGAGGAGACCGGTTCCGCCTACGGTAAGAACCTCCTGGATAACTTCGAGGATTACATCGGCAAGTTCTGGCTGGTCAAGCCGAAGGCGGCCGAGCTGGAGACCCTGCTCGAGGTGATGCTCGAACGCGCGGCTTGATTGATGATCTGCCACAGAGGACACAGAGCGCACTGAGGATGAACAAGGTTCTGCTTTATTCCTCCCTGTGATCTCTGTGTGCTCTGTGGCAAAAACTATTTCCATACTGATGGTGATTTACCGTGAGTAAAAAGAACGCATTACAATTCCTGGACATTCCCCGGAAAGGTCCGGAGAAGAAATCCGTCGATGTCCGTATCAAGGAGTATGCGGAGATCTATTGCGGGTTTGACCCGGAGACCGCCGCTGCTCAGTCGGGCCGTTGTCTGCACTGCGGCAACCCCTACTGCGAGTGGAAGTGTCCGGTGCACAACTACATCCCCAACTGGCTGCAGTTGATTAATGAAAACAACTGGCAAGAGGCTGTAGAGCTTTCGCATCAGACAAACTCGCTGCCCGAGATGACCGGTCGGGTCTGCCCGCAGGAGCGGCTTTGTGAAGGGGCGTGCACGCTGAATGACGGTCTCGGTGCGGTGACCATCGGTGCGGTCGAGTTTTATATCACCGATACCGCGTTTGCCAACGGCTGGAAGCCGGATCTCTCTGCGGTCGCCGATAGCGGGAAGCGTGTGGCCGTGGTCGGCGCCGGTCCGGCAGGGCTATCCGCGGCCGATGTACTGGCCCGCAACGGCGTCAAGGTCACGGTATTCGATCGCCACCCCGAGATCGGCGGTCTGCTTACCTTCGGCATCCCTGAATTCAAGCTTGAGAAGAGCGTAGTCAAGCGTCGCCGAGAAATCTTTGAGGGCATGGGCATCCAGTTCGAACTGGGCGTGGAGATCGGTAAAGATAAAGATTTCAAGGCGCTGGTCGATGAGTTCGACGCCGTGTTCCTCGGCATGGGCACCTATAACTACATGACCGGCGGCAACCCGGGTGAGGACCTGCCCGGTGTTTATGCCGCTCTGGATTTCCTCATCTCCAACATCAACCACTGCCACGGCTATGAGAAGTCCGCTGATGACTACATCAGCATGGAAGGCAAGAATGTGGTGGTCCTCGGCGGTGGTGATACCGCCATGGACTGTACCCGCACCTCCGCCCGCCAGGGGGCGGCCAAGGTGACCTGCGCCTACCGTCGTGATGAGGCCAACATGCCCGGTTCGAAAAAAGAGGTGCAGAACGCCAAGGAGGAGGGAGTGAACTTCCTCTTCAACCGCCAGCCGGTGGAGATCGTCGGCAACGGCAAGGTCGAGGGCGTCAAGGTGGTGACAACACAGCTGGGCGAGCCCGACGAGCGCGGCCGCCGCCGTCCCGAACCGGTAGCCGGTTCCGAAGAGGTGATCCCGGCAGACGCCGTAATCATCGCCTACGGTTTCCGTCCCAGCCCCGCCGACTGGTTTGGCGACTTCAACATCGAGGTGGATGAGCGCGGAAGGGTCAAGGCCCCCGCCGAGGGCGAGTACAAGTACCAGACCACGAACGAGAAGATCTTCGCCGGCGGCGACATGGTGCGCGGCTCCGACCTCGTGGTCACAGCGATCTGGGAAGGCCGTCAGGCCGCCGAGGGCATCCTGGATTATCTGGAAGTTTAAAATCTATTCACCGCAAAGGCGCAAAGGACGCAAAGGACACTTATTGTCGACGTGTGGGTTTTTTGCTGAATTTGCCTTTTGCATGAGGTGAATGGCTGGATTAAACACACTACAAAATAACTTTGCGCACTTTGCGCCTTTGCGGTGAGTCATTAATGTCTGAACTGAAGAACGATCGTTTCCTGCGGGCTTTGCTGAAAGAGCCTGTCGATGTCACGCCGGTGTGGATGATGCGCCAGGCGGGACGTTATCTGCCCGAGTACCGTGAGACCCGCGCCCGCGCCGGCAGCTTTATGGATCTGTGCAAGAATCCGGAGCTGGCCTGCGAGGTGACCATGCAGCCGCTGGAGCGTTTCCCGCTGGATGCGGCGATCCTCTTCTCCGATATCCTCACCGTTCCCGACGCCATGGGCCTGGAACTGCGCTTCGCCCAGGGCGAGGGCCCTATCTTCGACAAGCCGGTGCGCACCGAGGCGGATGTAAAACGCCTGCCGGTCACCGATCCCCACGCCGAACTGCAATACGTGATGGATGCGGTCAGCACCATCCGCAAGGAGTTGGACGGGCGGGTACCGCTGATCGGTTTTGCCGGCAGCCCCTGGACCCTGGCCACCTACATGGTCGAGGGCGGAACCTCCAAGGAGTATGCCTATGTGAAGGGGATGCTGTTCGACCGCCCCGACCTGATGCATCAGCTGCTCGATACCACAGCAAAATCCGTGACCGCCTATCTCAATGCGCAGATCGAGGCAGGCGCCCAGGCAATCCAGATCTTCGACACCTGGGGCGGGATGCTCACCCCGCGTGACTACAAGGAGTTCTCACTGCGTTACATGCAGCAGATCATCGACGGCCTCAAACGTGAGTCCGACGGTCGCCGCGTACCGGTGATCATCTTCACCAAGGGTGGTGGACAGTGGCTGGAGGCGATGGCCGAGACCGGCGCCGATGCGCTGGGACTGGACTGGACCACCGATCTGGATGAAGCACGCCGCCGTGTCGGCGACAAGGTCGCGCTGCAGGGAAATATGGACCCGACGGTGCTCTATGCCTCAGCGGAGCGGATCCGCCGGGAGGTGGCGACTATCCTGGAGAGCTACGGCAGCGGAAGCGGGCATATCTTCAACCTGGGACACGGGATTCACCAGCATGTCGATCCCGACCGTGCCGGCGCCTTTATCCAGGCGGTACACGAGCTGAGTGCGAAGTACCATCAGTAAGGCTATGGAAAAAAGGCGGTGTTCGGCACCTAATGCCGATCAGTTAAGCGGCTATTTAACCTGTAGGAGCGGCTTCCGGCCGCGACTTAATGTTCAAATCGCGGCTGGGAAGCCGCTCCTACGAGCAGTGTTTTCCTTAACTGATCAGCATTAGTGCTCGGCACCGCTTTTTTATAGCATGGGGGGCTACCAGCCCCTTAAATGCTAACCGCAAAGCTCATTGCATTCTGCTCTCGCCCTTCGCATGTTGCATCTAGGCGAAGAGGCCAGGGCGCAATGACACCATCTTGAAGCGAAAGAGGGGCGAACAAAACAGAACCGTCATTCCGGGTATGACCCGGAATCCCTCCTGCATGCCTTCCGAGCCAAAATCATGTATCTATACCGGTGCAATTCCGGCATGACAAACTGGATAACCTTTGCGCCTTGGCGTCTTTGCGGTCAGCTTTTCAGGGGTGGCTTGTTAGATGCATGGTGATCAAGCGCTAATCTGCAATCGCCACCAAATCCCGCCCGGATGATTTAGCCTTGTAGAGACCCTGATCCACCCGGCTCAGTAGATCATGGGCGGTTTCATCGGCCTTGCGAAGGGCCACACCGATGCTGGTGGTAAAGGTGATCTTGCTGTGGTCCTCTTCGGTGTGAACAGTGTAGTCATGACAGGCGAGACGGATCCGTTCAGCACATTGATGTGCGGCCTCCACATCCGCTCCCGGAAGTATCGCGAGAAATTCCTCCCCCCCGTAACGCCCCACCAAATGACTGTCACCGCAATGGCGCTGAAGCACCTGGGCGAATGCCTGGAGGACGGTATCGCCTGCATGGTGGCCGTAGGTGTCGTTGACCCGTTTGAAAAGGTCCAGGTCGAACAGCAGCACCGACAGGGGTTCGTTGCTCGTATCACTGAGCGCCGTTTCCTCTTCCAGCTTGGTGGTGAGAACACGCCGGTTAACAAGGCCGGTGAGGGCATCCCGCGTCGCCTCCCGGTAGAGTCTCATCAACATGTGTAACTGGGTCATCTGTACCCAGAGGGCAATAATGGTCAGTAACAAGAGAAGCCATAAGTCACCCATCGCAGGTATGGTATTGAGCGTGCCTTGGCTGAGTTTTGTCGTGATGAAAATCAGGATTATCAGACCGCTGCAGCCCAATCCTTCCAAAAAGGTCAGTGGCACAATGGTAAGCAGGGCCATAATTAGGAAGGGGAGGAATGAGTAGCCCAGCAGGATCCCGTGTTCCTCGGTGGTGCCGGTCAGAATCATATGCGTGAGGAAAAAGAACAGCCCGGGGATCATGATGAAAAAAAACAGGCGCAAGCGTGCGGCAGAGAGTCGGTTGCAATTGGTGCCCCAACGGCTGAGGGCGAGAAAGGCGGCGGAGAAAGCGAGACGTAATAGAACGATATAGGTAAATACCGGATCGTTCATCACAAAATAGTCGATGGGGATCCAAAGTGGAGCCAGTACGGCAAAGGCGATGGCAAGGAGTCGAAGACGAATGGAGACATACTCCGCCCGTGAGGTATTGAAATCATCCGAATGGAACCGGGTGGAGATGATATCTTGCGGATTGACACGCTGCACCATTTCACGCAGCTTGCTGCGCAGGCTGATATACGCCTCGGGACGATAGTGAATCGTATGCTGTGTAATGACGGCTACCTTTTCTATGTTTTTATTATAAAAGGGCGATTGAATCATGAAGCGTGTGGCAGGTATATGACATATGTCAATTTAAGTGAAGACGACGCATTTGACGCCAAGGAAGACCGGGTAGATGGATGAATTAAGGTTGCTACTGGAGCTGTTGCTGCTGTTGATGGCGGCTAACGGTGCGCCGGTGTTGGCGGCGCATATTTTGAAAGATGTTGCTGATTGGCCGGTTGACTGTGGCCGATATGCCTCTGATGGTGAGCGTCTGCTCGGAGTGAGTAAGACTTGGCGAGGGGTCTTCTCGGCAGTGCTTGCCACAATGGTTGTAGCTTATTTGCTGGGATATCCAGTGATGCTCGGGGCGCAGCTCGGACTGTTCGCCATGCTGGGTGATATGGTGTCGAGTTTCATCAAGCGGCGTGTGGGGCTAACCGCCTCGGCCAGGGCATTCGGTTTGGATCAAATACCCGAGGCGGTATTGCCCTTGTGGGTGTTGCACGAACAATTGGAACTAGGTTGGACTGCCGGTTTCGCTACTGTGATTATATTTCTCCTTAGCAGCATTGGATTGTCCAAGTTGCTGTATCGACTCCATATAAGAAAACAACCTTACTGATATGCCGGCCACCTAATTGAATGATGCGAGGAATTTTTCGATAAAGTGATCGTAATCGGAAGCCTCCAGCCGGTTGATTCCCGCGGCGGCGGAACGCCCTCCGCCGCTGGGAAATTGACGGCAAAGTTCGTCGGCGCCGGTTTTCACTGCCAGCGGAGCACGCACGCTGACGCGAAAGCCGCCGTCATCAAGGGCGGTCAGGATGGCATGGGCCCGGCGGGGATGGTTGCGTGCCAAAAGGTTGCCGTAGATACCACTGCTGCGCCGGCTCCAGGGGGCATCGGGCATGATGTAGAGGGCATGGTTCTCCTGCGCTATTTCAGGCTGCAACTGTTCCGCCCTCGCCATGTCATCGGCATACCCCTGGCGAAGCGTCTGATAGGCGGATTCGTTGGCGACAAAGTCAAACGGACTGGTATAGGGGCGCATTTTCATAGCGAGTTCACGCGGATGAAAGAACAGGTCCTCGAGACTGGCGCCATAACCGTTGTAATTGAGGCAGGTGCCCAGCTCGCATAGCGTGTCCAGTTCGGCATTGCTCAAGTCGAGTGGTGCGGCGGCACGCCGTGCGGCGTCATAAAAGTTATCGCCGAAGGCGCCGGTGACGGCCCAGGCCGGATGCGCCCCGTTCAGGTGCTCGTTAACCAGTAGACTGGTACAGGTCTCCGGCGAGGTGTCGATGTGGGTTGTGAGGCGCTGGTGCTGCGGGGTCTTACCGGCAAAGTGGTGATCGAAATACTCGACAGTGGCGCCGTTGTCCAATAGGCGCTGCAGCGCCTCGCGGTTCTTGTCCAGGGAGATATCGAGAACGGTGACGCTGTCCCCCGCTCCCGCCTCGACCTGCTGTAACAGGGCGATGTCGCGCTTGACGCCGGTGATCAGGTCCGCATCCTCAACAGGTTCGACCAGCCGCAACTGCTGTAATGCACACAGGCCGTCGGCATCGCCGTTAAATACATCATAGTGGCTCATTCATCTCTTCCTTGTTTGTTGGTGTGGACACTGGCAAGACCTTCAACACGGGGGTCACTGGCCGCCTCGACACGGTTCTCTTCTTTGTGCCAGAGTACCGCCTGCATGTTACCCCAGGTGCTGTCGGCGCGTTTTAGCTGGTGCCCCAGGGCTTCGAGTGCGAAGGCCTCGTCATCGTTAAAGGCATCGGGTTCATAGTAGAGGGTATCGGGAAGATACTGGTGGTGAAAGCGTGGCCGGCTGACCCAAGCCTGTGGTCCTTCGCTTTCAGCGAACTCGAGGATCCCCAGCAACACCATGGTGATAATGCGGCTGCCGCCGGGCGTGCCGAGGACGGCGACGCTGTCCGGTCCGGTAACAAAGGTCGGGGACATGCTGGAGAGCATCCGTTTGCCCGGTTCAATGGCGTTGGCCTCGGCGCCCACCAGGCCATAGACATTGGGAGTGCCCGGTTTGGCGGAGAAATCGTCCATCTCATCATTCAGCAAGATACCGGTGTCGCCGGCAACGAAGCCGGAGCCGAAGGGGTAGTTGATGCTCAGGGTCGCCGAGACATAGTTGCCTTCGCGGTCAAGGATGGAAAAGTGGGTGGTGTGGTTGCCGCCGATATCCGATGTGGCTGACGGCAGTTCGTTGCTGGAGGTGGCTCTGTCCAGACGGATGGAGGCGGCGAGACCTGCGGCGTAATCGGGATCGGTAAGGCGTCGGATGGGGACATCGACAAAGTCGGTATCGCCCAGGTACTCGGCACGATCCCGGTAGGCGCGACGCATTGACTCGACGATAAGGTGGCTGCGCCGGACCTTACTCAACTTCTCCATGGGGAACTGCTGGAGGATATTGAGCATGGTGGCAAGGGCCACACCCCCCGAGGAGGGCGGTGGGGCGGAGGTGACAGTCAGGCCGCGGTAGTCAAAGCGAAGCGGATCGCGCTCGATCACACGATACGATTCAAGGTCTTCCGGTTGCCAGATACCGCCGGCCTTGCGGACGGCAGCGACAAGCGACTGGGCGACATCACCCTCATAGAAACCCTTGGCACCGTGCTTTGCGATTGCCTCCAATGTAGCGGCCAGTGCCGGCTGTCTTATCAGGTGGCCCAGGGGAGGAACCTCTCCATCTTTAAGAAAGGTGTTGGCGGCCTGCGGATTGCGTCGAAGCACTTCGAGGCGAAAACCGGCCATCTTGCGATAGTGCGGGGTGACCGGGAAACCGTTTCGGGCATGGCGGATCGCCGGGGCCAGTGCGGTTGCCGGCGGTAACTTACCGTAGTGCTCGCTGATATGTGCCAGTGCCGCCGGTTCACCGGGGATCCCGGCCGCAAGGGGACCGTTGATCGACAGGCCGGGGACAATCTCGCCCTCTTCGTCCAAATACATGTCCCGCCGGGCGGCAAGCGGTGCCCGCTCCCTGCCGTCGACCATGACCTCTCGACCGTCCTCGGCACGATGAAGCAACCAGAAGCCGCCGCCGCCAAGACCCGAACTGTACGGTTCCACCACCGCCAGGGTGGCGCTTACCGCTACTGCTGCGTCAAAGGCGTTGCCGCCGGCTTCAAGGATCTCCAAGCCGGCCTCGGTGGCCAGGGGGTGGGCGCCGGCAATCGCCGCGGCGGGCGGCCTGGTTTCGCCGGCCAAGATAAGCGAGGGAAGCAGTAGCAGCAGCGTCAGCAGTTGTTTCATGTCTATGCTCTTTGGTTGCAGGAAGGTTTCCTACCGCGGCACGTAAAAAAGGCCCCGGAGGGGCCTTTTTTACCAGATATGAGGGTGTTGTTCAGCCTTCAGACTGCAGCTTCTCATATTTGGTCTGCAACGCTTCCTTGGATTCGGTGTGATCCGGATCGACGAGAATACAATCGACGGGACAAACCTCGATACATTGAGGCTCGTCGTAGTGGCCAACACACTCGGTGCAGAGATTGGGATCGATCTCATAGATCTCATCACCCTGACTGATCGCGCCATTGGGGCACTCGGGTTCACATACATCGCAGTTAATACATTCGTCAGTAATCATCAGTGCCATGGCACTTTTCCTCCTGCAATTTTGCCAAAGTCGGCCAACACAATTGTCGTATATTAGCGCATTCTGTTATTAAGCGCAGCCTTCACCGTCGGATCGACAAAATCCTCGACCTCTCCACCCAGCGAGGCCACCTCTTTGACCAGGCTGGATGAGATGAAGGTGTACTTTTCCGCCGGAGTGAGGAAGATGGTCTCCACATCCGGCGCCAGCCGGCGGTTCATCCCCGCCAGCTGAAACTCATATTCAAAGTCCGACACCGCGCGCAGCCCCCGCAGGATCACGGTGGCACCGCGTTCACGGGCGAAGTCCGCCAGCAGGCTGTCAAAGCCGCAGACCTCCACTTTATCCGTAGCCAATCCGACCACAGCGGTTCGCGCCAGTTCCACCCGCTCCTCCAGGTTAAAAAGTGGGGTTTTTTTCGGGTTGGCGGCAATGGCGACGATCACCTTGTCAAACAGGCGGCAAGCGCGCTGGATCAGGTCGGTATGACCATTGGTAATGGGGTCGAAGGTTCCCGGATAAATGGCGGTGACGGGCATCGCGGATCTCATGGTTCGTGGTGTTGTATCATAACAGGTGGGGAATGGAGCTCCAAAGAATGCGTGTTAGTTGAAGGATTTAAGTTCAAAGTTTCAAGTTTCAAGGGCTGTACCGGGCCATGGCGCGGTGTGGCTCTCAGAATGCGAACAAGCGTGAACGCGGCTCGTTCAACTTGAAACTTGGAACTTGAAACCTCAACTTCCACCACCCACCTGCGCGAGGTGGTAGGCCACCTGCCCCGCCTGCTTGCTGCGCAGCAGCTCCCAGCCTTGGGGTAGAGCCGGGACGCCCTGCTCCGACTCCAGCTCCAGGTAGATATAGGCGCCGGGGGCCGGCTGGCCGCTCTGTGCCAGTTTCTGCAGTACCGGCTGCAGCAGATCACGGCGAAAGGGCGGGTCGAGGAAGATTACATCAAAGGATTGAGCATCGCCGTCCAGGAAGGCCAGGGCGTCACTGCGGACGACCCGGGCATTGTTCGCCTCCAATAGCGAGAGATTCTCTTTGAGTGACGAAATGGCGCGTGGGTTGGTCTCGACGAACACCGTCTCACGCGCGCCCCGTGAGAGGGCCTCAAGCCCCAGGGCGCCGCTGCCGGCAAACAGGTCCAGACAGCGGGCACCCTCGATCACCGGCTGCAACCAGTTGAACAGGGTCTCGCGGATCCGGTCAGTGGTGGGGCGTAATCCCTCGCCATCGGCGAAGCGTAATTTCCGTCCGCGCCACTGCCCGCCGATAATCCGCAGGGTATTGCCGGCGCCGGGCCGCCTGCCTCTGGCCATCTACTGTCCGGTCCCGACGGTGATGGTGGTCAGGTGATCGGGGTTGACCCTACGGGTGAACGCATCGTGGATCTGCGCCAGACTGACCGCCTCGACCCTGTCGTTGAAGGTTTCCAGGTAGTCCAGCGGCAGGCCGTAGAAGCCGATCATCGCGATGTAGCCCAGGATGTCGCTGTTGGAGTCGATCTTGAGGGCAAAACCGCCGGTAATGTTCTTCTTCGCCGCCACCAGCTCCTCCTCGCCGGGTCCATCCTTACGGAAGTTCACCAGGGTTTCGCGCAGCACCTGCAGCGCCTCTCGGGTGTTCTCGTTGCGGGTCTGCAGGCCGAGAACGAAGGGACCCTTGGCGCGCATCGGTGAGAAGTGGCTATAGGCGCTGTAGGAGAGACCGCGCTTTTCCCGCACCTCCTCGCTAATTCGGGAGACCAGCCCGCTGCCGCCGAGGATATGGTTGCCCACATAGAGCGGGAAGTAGTCCGGGTCGCCGCGACGCACACCGGGCTGGCCCATCAGCACATGGGTCTGGCTGGAGGGGTGCTCAATATGCTTTCGAACACCCTGCTCGAGTTCGGCCACCGCAGGCAGCTTTTCCGCCGCCTTGCCGGCGGACAGCGCTCCCACCGCGGTTTCGGCCAGGCGTTCGGCTTCTTCGCGTTTGAGCTTGCCGACGATGGCGACAACGGCGTTTTGCGCCACATAATAGCGCCGGTAAAACTCCTGCACATCGTTACGGCCAATTCGGCTGACACTCTCCTGTGTGCCGCCGGGGGGATTGGCATAGGGGTGATCGCCGTAGAGGGCGCGGTAGAAGGCCTTACCGGCGATCTCGCCGGGCTGCTGTTCCTCATACTGGAGGCCTGTCAGCATCTGCCTGCGCACCCGCTCCAGCGCATTTTGCGGGAAATCGGGGCGGCTAAGCATCAGCGCGAAGGTCTCCAGCGCCGGCTCAAGCAGTTCCGGGCGGGTCAGGCTGCGCAGTCCGGCGGTGGCCATATCCCGGTGCGAGCCGGCGGAGAATCTCGCCCCCAGGCTGTCAAAGCGTTGGGCGATGGCGTCGGCATCCATCCCTCCGGCGCCCTCCTCGAGCATGCCGTTGGTGAGCATGGCCAGTCCCGGTAGTTCGCCGTCGCGGGCGGCGCCGGCGTCGAAGACCACCCGGATATCCACCATCGGTAAATCGGGTGCCTCGACGAAGAAGACCCGGGCGCCGTTTTCGGTGCGCCAGTGTTGGATATCGGGGCCGGCGTGGGCGTAAGCTCCCAGCAACAACGACGGGAGCAACAGCAGCGTGCTGATAAGGTGTTTAGTGCGCGGCATGATTCACCTCCCGGCCGTGATTATTCATCTCCGATATCGGCAATGGCTTGAGGGTGGCGACGGTCAGCCTCTCCGGTTGCAGGAACTCGCGCGCCACTTGGCGGACCTGCTCCGGAGTGACGGCGTTTAGCCGTTCCACGTAACGATCCGCCTCGCGCCAGTCGAGCCCCACCGTTTCCAACATACCCAGCTGCATCGCCTGATAGAAAATGGAGTCCAACTCGTAGACCTTGGCGGCGGTGATCTGCGCCTTGATCCGGTCCAACTCTTCCTGGCTGACCAGCTCGTTGCGCAGGCGATCGACCTGCATCCGCAAGGCCGCTTCCAGTTCTTCGATACTTCTGCCCTGCGCCGGGGTGCCCTGCAGGGTCAGCAGGCTGTCGTGGCGGGCCAGCAGGTCATAACCGGCGCCGGCGCCGGCGGCCAGTTCCTCACCGCGGACGATCTCGCGGGTGAGACGGGCGCTGTCGCCGCCGTCGAGGACATTGGCCAGCACTTCCAGGGCATAGGCCTTCCATGGCTCCTCGGCGGTTCGAAGTACCGGGGTTTTGTAGCCCAGCAGCAAGACCGGCAGCTCGGCCGGCTGCTCGACCGTGATACGTCGCTCCCCATACTGCTCGGGTTCGCGTCGGGGCTTTTGTTGCGGCAGCTCACTTGGTTCAATATCACCGAAATGCTTACGCGCCAGGGCATAGACCGCGTCGGGCTCCACATCGCCGGCGACTACCAGGGTGGCGTTGTTGGGGGAGTACCAGGTGCGGTACCAGTACTCCAGGTCGGCCACGGTGAGGTTTTCAAGGTCGTCCATCCAGCCGATGACCGGGTTGTGGTAGGGGTTGACCTGGAAGGCGGTGGCCATGAATTTTTCATGGGTCAACGCGGTGGGTTTGTCTTCGGTGCGAAGACGCCGTTCTTCCATCACCACCTTGGCCTCTTTGATGAACTCCTCCTCCGGCAGCAGCAGGTTGCGCATGCGATCCGCCTCCAGTTCAAAGGCGATGGGCAGGCGGCTCTTCTCCAGCTGCTGGAAATAGGAGGTATAGTCGCGCCCGGTAAAGGCGTTCTCGCTGCCGCCGTTCTCGGCGATGATGCGTGAGAACTCGCCGGCGGGGTATTTCTCAGTGCCCTTGAACATCATATGCTCGAGTACATGGGAGACACCGGTTATGCCGATGTGCTCATAGCTGGCGCCCACCTTGTACCAGATTTGGGAGACCACCACCGGGGCGCGGTGGTTCTCCTTGACCAGGATCTGCATCCCGTTATCCAGGTAATACTCGTGGATGGTGCCATCGTCGCTGATTGCGGTTTTAGCGGCGTCGTCACGGCTGGGCGCCTGACTGCAGCCGATAAGCAGTGCGCTCAGCAATAGCAGTGGGGTGAAGCGAATCGATGCTCTTAACATACGCAAAACCGATTTCCTGTTAATTATTCAAGGTTATATCCCGTGATATGCACGATAACAACACACACGGACGATATGCCATTTGTGCACTAATGTGTATAAAACGTGAGAAGGTTCGATGTATTCTGACCCGGCCCCTCTCGTGCCGTGCCCGGGGTGGTTCCCATCACACTCTTGCTTACCCGTAATGGGGCAAGGTGGTAGGATAACGTCTTTCACGCTCTCGTGCTTTTCAACCTGAGTCTGTGACCGTGAGGTTCAGGGACTCAGAATAAAGACATCACAGCTGAGCGCCAAGTTCAACGATATTCCGGATTAGGCCCATGTTTGGTTTTGGTAAAGGCAAAAAAGGAAAGAAAGAGACCCCGCAGGAGGAGCAACAGGGACAGGCGAAAAAGCCCGGCCTGTTTGACCGGCTCAAAAGCGGCCTCAGCCGTACCCGTAACGGTCTGACCGAGGGTATCGGCGATCTGGTGCTGGGTAAAAAGGAGATCGATGATGAGCTGCTGGAGGAGATCGAAACCCAGTTGCTGGTCGCTGATATGGGGGTGGAGGCCACCCAGGCGATCATCGCCGACCTGACCGGACGGGTCTCACGCAAGCAGCTGGCCGACAGTGAGGCGCTGATGGCGGCGCTGCGCGAGGATATGCAGGCGATCCTTGACCCGTGCAGTAAGCCGCTGGCCATCGACCCGGACAAGAAACCTTTCGTCATCCTGGTGGTCGGCATCAACGGCGCCGGGAAGACCACCACCATCGGCAAACTGGCCAAAAGGCTGCAAGGCGAGGGTAAATCGGTGATGCTGGCCGCGGGGGACACGTTCCGCGCCGCGGCGGTGGAGCAGCTCCAGGTGTGGGGTGAGCGTAATGAGATCCCGGTGATCGCCCAGCACAGCGGCGCCGACTCGGCCTCGGTGATCTTCGATGCGGTACAGGCGGCACAATCGCGCGGCACCGATGTGGTGATCGCCGATACCGCCGGGCGCCTGCACACCCAGTCCAACCTGATGGAGGAGCTGAAGAAGGTCAAGCGGGTGATGGGCAAGCTGGATGAGAGCGCCCCCCATGAGGTGCTCTTGGTGCTGGATGCAGGCACAGGCCAGAATGCGCTGAACCAGGCCGAGCAGTTTCATGCGGCGGTCGATGTCAGCGGCATCGCCCTGACCAAGTTGGACGGCACCGCCAAGGGCGGTATTATCTTCGCCGTCGCCAAAAAGATGGGTTTGCCCATCCGTTATATCGGTGTCGGCGAGGGGATCGATGATCTTCGTGTCTTCCAGGCGCAGGAGTTCATTGATGCACTGTTTGAGAAATAAGCACAGGGCTGTGCCGGACCACGCATGATTCGATTTACCCACGTCAGCAAACGTTATCCCGGCGGTTATGAGGCGTTGCGCGATGTCAGTCTCCACCTGCCTCCGGGGGAGATGGCCTTTTTAACCGGCCACTCGGGCGCCGGTAAATCCACGCTGCTCAAGCTGATCGCACTTATCGAGCGGCCCAGCGGCGGTCAGGTGATCGTCAACGGACAGAATCTCACCAAAGTCGGACGGCGCAAAATCCCCTACCATCGGCGCAATATCGGCGTGATCTTTCAGGACCACCAATTACTGTTCGACCGCACTGTTTTTGACAACGTGGCCTTGCCGCTGATTATCGCCGGTTATAACCATGGCGAGATAGGGCGGCGGGTGCGCGCCGCCCTGGACAAGGTGGGTTTGCTGGGCAAGGAGAAGGTCTTTCCCATCACTCTTTCGGGCGGTGAGCAACAGCGGGTGGGTATCGCCCGTGCGGTGGTCCACAAACCGCCGCTGCTGTTGGCCGATGAGCCGACCGGCAATCTCGACCCGGCACTGTCGAAAGAGATCATGGGGATCTTCAGGGAGTTCAACCGGGTCGGGGTCAGTGTGCTCATCGCCAGCCACGACCACAACCTGATTCGCTCCCTGCAGCAACGGGTTTTTACCTTGCACCATGGCCGCTTGGCGGGTGATGTTGTCTGGGGGAGGAACGATGGAGCGTAACCGCACACTGCGGGAACAGCAGGAGCTTGGCGGCGGACGCGGCGCCCGCAAGCGCCGGTCGAATAGTGGCGGTTGGTTGAGCAATTACCTGCTGCGCCACGCCCAGACCTTGATCTATGCCCTGGGGCAACTGAGTCGCCGTCCCTTCTCCACCCTGATGACCGTGGCCGTGATCGGCATCGCTCTTGCCATGCCCGCGGGATTGCACGTGATCCTGAAAAATGTGCAGTCGGTTATCAGCGGCTGGGACAGCGCCGCCCAGATATCCCTGTTTTTGCATCAGGATACCCGCGAGCGGGACGCACTGAATCTGGCAAGGGAGTTGGAGAGCCGGCAGGCAATCGCCAGTGTGGACTACATCTCCGCCGCTCAGGCCATGGAGGAGTTTCAGCGCCTCTCCGGCTTCGGCGATGCGTTAAAGGCACTGGAGGAGAACCCTCTGCCGCCGGTGTTGGTGATCCACCCGACCCTGCAGCAGCAGGGTCCCGAGCATTTGCAGCAGCTGGTCGATGAGCTGCGAGCCGAGGCCTCGGTAGACCTGGCGCAACTGGATATGCAGTGGATCAAGCGGCTCTACGGCCTGATGGATATCGGCCGACGAGGGGTTTGGGTACTGTCCGGCCTGCTGGCGCTGGCGGTGCTGCTGGTGGTGGGCAATACCATACGCTTGGCGATCCAGAACCGTCGCGATGAGATCGTCATCACCAAGCTCATCGGGGCGACCGATGCCTTTATCCGCCGCCCCTTCCTCTATACCGGCTTCTGGTACGGGTTGCTGGGCGGGACTGTCGCCTATGTCATGGTGGAGGCGTCGCTCTGGTTTCTCTCCGGGCCGGTCAATAGTCTCGCCGGCCTCTACAACAGCGGTTTCCGTCTCGACGGGGTGGACCTCCCGACGGTCTCTGCACTGTTGCCGGGTGGGCTGCTGCTGGGCCTGTCCGGTTCCTGGCTTGCGGTAGGCAGGCATTTGAGAGACATCGAGCCCACTTGAGGACACGGTCTTCTCTTGCCTGACCCTATGAATAGGGGGTTGGCATGCAGTCCGGCACCGGCATAAGCGGGAACAATGGTGGTTTCTCCCTGTCTTATCACCTGGAACGTTGGCCTGGAGCGGCTATTCTATGAGAGATATCCATGACGAATTTACGGGTTTGAACCGGATCATAAAAACCGACAAAAACACTTGGCAATATAATACCCGAGTGATATAGTAGGACATACTATTAGCCATAAACGGATAACAGTTGGGAGGAATCCAATGTCCAAGGCTCTGGATTTACAGATGAATTTTCCGATGGGCAGCATCGAGGCCTACTCTCAGGCGGTTAACCGCATCCCGGTTTTGACCGCCAAAGAGGAGCAAGAGCTGGCGGTACGCTACCGTCAGGACGAGGATATCGATGCGGCGCGCAAACTGATCATGTCGCACCTGCGCTTTGTCGCCCACATTGCCCGTGGTTACAGCGGTTACGGCCTGCCCCATGCGGACCTCATCCAGGAGGGGAACATCGGCCTGATGAAGGCGGTGCGCCGTTTTGACCCGACCATGAACGTCCGTCTGGTCTCCTTTGCCGTGCACTGGATCCGGGCCGAGATCCACGAATTTATCCTGCGCAACTGGCGTATCGTCAAGGTGGCCACCACCAAGGCGCAGCGCAAGCTGTTCTTTAACCTGCGCAGCTCCAAGAAGCGCCTGGGCTGGTTCTCCTACGAGGAGGTCGACAAGGTGGCCGAAACCCTCGGCGTCACTCGCGCCGATGTGCTGGAGATGGAGTCGCGTCTGAGCGGTCGCGATATGGCCTTCGACAACTCTCCCGACAGCAATGACGATGATGATATGGAGATCACCCCGTCGAGCTATCTGCAGGATGTGCGCTTCGAGCCCGCCAGTCAGGTCGAGGACGAGCAGTGGACCAGCCACAACAACAACCAGCTGCATGAGGCCCTGAGCGGTCTTGATGATCGCAGCCGCGACATCGTCGCCTCGCGCTGGCTTACCGAGGACAAGTCCACCCTGCAGGAGCTGGCGGACAAGTACAGTGTCTCGGCAGAGCGTATTCGTCAGCTGGAGAAGAATGCGATGAAGAAGCTGAAGAACGTTTTGGCCGCCTGATAAATCTATCTGGCCATGCGCGTAAAAGGGGTCTCCATGGAGACCCCTTTTTTCGTCGAGCTTACGGGATTATTTAAGGCACCGCCTTAAACCGGTGTCGACAGGTTCAGGTGTGCCGCAACGGCCTGCGCCGATAATGCCTTCCGGTAAGGCACCACACCCAGCAGCGGCGCCTCCAGCCAGTGTTCGAGCGTGCGCACATTATTCGCCTGCTGCGCCATTTGCGGGTCGACACAATTGCCGATCCAACCGGCGAGAGCACAGCCATCGGCCCGGATCGCCTCAGCACTGAGCAGGGCGTGGTTGATGCAGCCCAGGCGCAGCCCGACCACCAGAATCACCGGCAGCCCGAGCGCCTTGGCCAGATCGGCCACCGACTGTTCCTCGTTAAGCGGCACCCTCCAGCCTCCCACCCCCTCGACCACGGTGTAGTCCGCTTTGGCACGGACAAGGTTGAAAGTCTCTGTGATACGGGAGAGATCGATCCGGCGGCCGCTGCTCTCGGCAGCGATATGCGGCGCAATCGCCGGTTCAAAGGCGTAAGGGTTGACCGACTCATAGGCGAGATTCAGCGAGGCCTGTGCCTGCAGTTTCAGCGCATCATCGTTGCGCAGTCCCTCGGTGGTGGTTTCGCAACCGCTGGCCACCGGCTTCATCGCCGCGACGGTATGGCCCTGCTGCTGTAGGTGTGACATCAGCCCGAGGCTGCACCAGGTTTTGCCGATCTCGGTGTCGGTGCCGGTGATAAAGAAACCTTTCATGAACGATACCCTCTCGTGTAACAGCTGCTCATGTCATTAACCGCAAAGCTTGACGGAACCAAAGTGTTCTCCATTACTTCGGGATGCAAGATGAAAAAAATGACAGCCTCTCAAGATTTGTAAGCCTCCGGAGCGAGTACTTAACAGCGCCAACACGGTGTGGGTTTAAACCTCCGTGCCTTTGCGCCTCTGCGGTTCATTTAGGGCCTCATCAGCGTTTGAGCTGTTCCAGCGGAACGCCCACCACTGCCGGATCGGTCGGCTCACGGGCCGGTTCGTTGCCGCACCAGGCGTGGCCGTAAACCACCTCATAGGTGGCCGGGAGCAGGCCGTCGTTTTGGCGAAACCGCTCGTAGGCCTGCATCACCGCCTTGAGTTTGCGCGGACCGGTCAGGCCCTGCCGGCGCCCCGGATTGACGTTGTGCGCCCCCAGCTCCTTGAGGTCGCGCATCAGGGTCATACTGTCGCGATAGGTCAGGGTAATGTGCTCCATGTCCATCACCGGCTCGGCCAGGCGGGCGCGCAGCATGGCATCGCCCACATCGTGCAGGTCGAGGAAGGTGTTCACATGCACCCGCTCATCCACTTGCGCCCAGCTGGCGCGCAGCTCCTTGAGGGTGTCCGGCCCGAGGCTGGTGTAGAAGAGTACGCCGCCGGGCCTGAGCACGCGGCGAAATTCGTTGAAGGTTTGCTCTAAATCGGTACACCACTGGAGGGTGAGGTTGGAGAAGAGCATGTCGAAGCTGTTGTCGGCGAAGGGCAGACGCTCCGCATCACCGCTGACAAACCCGTGTTTTTTACGAAAGCGCCGCCAGCGGGAGAAACGCCGGCGGGTGTGCTGCAGCATCGATTCGGCAAGGTCCAGCGCCACGATACGGGCATCAGGGTAACGCGCCGCCAGGGCCTCCGTGCAGTGGCCGGTGCCGCTTCCCAGATCGAGGATCGTCTCGGGTGTCATCTTCAGCAGATCCAGCCGCTCCAGCAACCGCGAGGCCACCTCGCGCTGGAGAAAGGCCACCTCGTCGTACTGATCGGCGGAGGCCTCGAAGGCGGCGCGGATGGCCTGTTTGTCGGGTCTGATGAATGACATAAAAAACCTTAACGCAGAGTGCGCAGAGACGCAGAGGGCGCAAAGCCAAAAAATCCTGGTTGCAGGCTATCTATCGCGTTATGGCGATGAGTGTTGATAGCCAAAACCTCTTTGCGGCCTTTGCGCCTTTGCGAACTTTGCGTTATCAGCTTTTTAATCATGGATGAAATTCCGTGCAGCGTTGACGAATGCTTCGGGATGAGAGATGAAGGGGGCGTGGCCCGCGCCTTCGATCACTTCCAGTTTGCCTTTGGGAAGTTGTGTCGCGGTGTATTCGGCTGCAGCCGGCGGCGCCAGGGTGTCGCGCTCGCCGTGTAGCACCAGCGTCGCTTGGGTGATACCGGGAAGTGCCGGTCGCAGATCGGCATCGCGCAGGATCTCAAGCCCCCCGGCCAGTGCCTGTGGGTCGGGTTCACCGTGGGCGAACAGGGAATCGCGCAGGTTGCGAAGCTCTTCCCGCGCCCGCTCGGAGCCACGCGATTGCACGGCAAGAAAGCGTTGCAGGGTAACCTTGTAATTGTCCCGCAGTGAGGCGGCAAACTGCTCCAGTTCCGTTTCGGGCATGGCGTGGGGCCAGTCCGTTCTCTGCGTAAAGCAGGGGTTGCTCCCGACCAGGATGAGTTTGTCAATGGCCGCATCGCTTGCTGCCGCCTGCAGGGCGAGGCGACCGCCCAGCGACCAGCCGAGCCAGTGCGCGCCATCCGGCACCGCTTCGGAAATGGTCTCGGCTACTTTTTCCAGGGTGTAACCACCCTTCATCATCGGGCTACGCCCATGACCCGGCAGGTCGACCAGGTGTAGCCGGAAGTGCGCGGCCAGCCTTTCGACAACCGGACCGAAGAGCCCGCCGTGCAGTCCCCAGCCATGGAGTATCACCATGTCGGGGCCATTGCCATGTGTTTCGATATAGAGGCTCACCTACAAATCTCCTCAAGGGTGTTGAGCAGGTGGTCGACCTGTTGCTCGGAGTGGGCCGCCGAGAGGGTGATGCGCAGCCGGGCGGTGCCTTCCGGTACCGTCGGCGGACGGATGGCGCTAATGAGGATCCCCTGCTCCAGCAACGCCTCGCTCAGGCGTAGCGCTTCAGCGGTATCGCCCACCAGCAGCGGTTGGATGGGGGTGGGGGAGTCCATCAGTGTCAGCCCCAATTGTTCTGCGCCGCTGCGGAAGCGGGTGATAAGTGTTTGCAGTTTCTCCCGCCTCCATCCCTCGGTCTGCACCAGCTGTAGGCTCGTCCGGGTTGCCTCGGCAATGGCAGGCGGGGTGGCGGTGGTGTAGATATAGGGGCGTGCGGTGTTGATCAGGTACTCGATGAGCGCCTCGCTGCCGGCGACAAAGGCGCCGAAGGTGCCGAAGCCCTTTCCCAGGGTCCCCATCAGGATCGGTACCTCATCAAGGCCGAGGCCGAAGTGTTCCAGACTACCGGCGCCGTTTGCCCCCAGTACGCCCATACCATGGGCATCGTCGACCATCAGCCAGGCATCGTGACGTTTGGCGGTAGCCGCCAGTTCCGGCAGCGGGGCGATATCCCCATCCATGCTGAATACGCCGTCAGTAAGTACTAACTTTTCCTTCGCCTTGCTCTGTTCCAGCTTCTTCTCCAGTGCCTCCGTATCGCTGTGGGCAAAACGACTGAGTCGGGCGCGGGAGAGCAGCCCGGCATCGAGTAGCGAGGCATGATTGAGCCGGTCCTCAAACACCGCGTCACCGGGTCCTGCCAGGGCGCTGACCACACCCAGATTGGCCATGTAGCCGGTGGAAAAGAGCAGGGCGCGGGGACGGCCGGTAAAGTCGGCCAACGCCTCCTCGAGCTGCTGGTGGGCGCGGCTGTGACCGTTGACCAGGTGGGCAGCCCCGCCGCCGACGCCATACTCATCGGCTCCGCGTTTTAAGGCCGCGATCACTGCGGGATGGTTGGCCAGCCCCAGATAGTCGTTGCTGCAGAAACTCAGCAGCTCACGGCCGCCGCTATGCAGCAATGGCCCCTGAGGACCATCGATGGTGCGGCGGCGGCGATAGAGTCCGGCCGCCTTGCGGTCAGTAAGTTCAGCAGCGAGGTCTTTCATGGATTTTTAGCCACAGAGCTCACAGAGGACACGGAGAAAAAGCCGTTGAGCGCAAGTGGTGGGTAGACAAGTGCCGGTTGGGAGCGATCATTGGTCACACGCCTATCACCTTCAGTGATCTCTGTGTCCTCTGTGGCTAAGTGATTAGGCCTCAGCCTAGCCAGCCCCAGGTAGTCGTTGCTGCAGAAACTCAGCAGCTCACGTCCGCCGCTACGCAGCAATGGTCCCTGAGGACCATCGATGGTGCGGCGGCGGCGATAGAGTCCGGCCGCCTTGCGGTCAGTAAGTTCAGCAGCGAGGTCTTTCATGGATTTTTAGCCACAGAGTTCACAGAGGACACGGAGAAAAAGCTGTTGAGCGCAAGTGGTGGGTAGACAAGTGCCGGTTGGGAGCGATCATTGGTTACACGCATATCACCCTCAGTGATCTCTGGGTCCTCTGTGGCTAAGTGATTAGGCCTCAGCCTCGATGCCGAGGCGCTGGAACAGCTGTTTGTCATGGTCGGTGGTGGCGTTGTCGGTGGTGAGCAGCTTGTCCCCGTAGAACAGGGAGTTGGCCCCGGCCATGAAGCAGAGCGCCTGGGCCTCGTCGTGCATGGTCTCGCGGCCGGCGGAGAGGCGCACGTAGGAGCCGGGCATAATGATGCGTGCTACGGCGATGGTGCGAATGAACTCGAAGATGTCCAGATCCGGCGTGTCGCCCAGCGGGGTGCCCGGCACCTTCACCAGCAGATTGATGGGAACGCTGCCCGGGTGTTCCGGCAGGTTGGCCAGCTCCTGGAGCATGGAGGCGCGGTCGCGGCGCGATTCGCCCATGCCGAGAATGCCGCCGCTGCAGACGTTGATCCCCGCCTCGCGTACCTGGTTGATGGTGTCGATACGGTCGGCGAACTTGCGCGTGGTGACCACCTTGTCGTAATACTCGGGCGAGGTGTCGACATTGTGGTTGTAGTAGTCGAGGCCGGCAGCCTTGAGCTGCTGTACTTGCTCGGGCTCGAGCATGCCCAGCGTAACGCAGGCCTCCATGCCCAGTTCCTTCACCCCTTTGATCATGGCGATCACCACTTCCATATCTTTCGCCTTGGGCTTGCGCCAGGCGGCGCCCATGCAGAAGCGGGTGGCGCCCCCCTCTTGTGCGGCCTTGGCGGCGGTGATCACCTCGTCCACCGCCATCAGCGCCTCGCGCTCCAGGCCGGTATCGAAATGGGCGCTTTGTGAGCAGTAACCGCAGTTCTCGGCGCAGCCGCCGGTTTTGATGTTGATCAGGGTGCTGATCTGCACCGTATTGGGTTCGAAATGCCGGCGATGGAGCTGCTGGGCCTGAAAGATCAGATCATTGAAAGGGAGCGCGAACAGCGCCTCGATCTCCTCAACGCTCCAGTCATGACGAAACTCAACATCCCCGGCGGGGGCCGCTGCACTTTGATTCATAGCGAGATTCCCGGTTTGTGCCGCTGTCGTGCGGCAAGTAGAATTGTGGGCAGTATTCCCGCTCAAGGATGGGCTGTCAAATGTCTGCGACCCGGAAGGTTTACGAGTGGTTAAAAACTGCTCAACACTATCTTTACCCCCCTCTATGCACCCTGTGCGGTCGGCCCGGGTGTCGACCTTACGATCTCTGTTCGGGTTGTCTGGGGGATTTGCCGCGCAATGATTCCTGCTGCCGCTGCTGCGGCATACCTTTAGAGGCGGAGGGGCTTATTTGCGGCCCCTGTAGCCGCAAACCCCCGCCTTTTGAGCGCTCGATCATCCCCTTTCGTTATGCCCCGCCGCTGGATCACCTGCTGCAGCAGCTGAAGTTTCACCGTCGGCTTCACCTGGCGCCGTTGCTGGGAGAGCTGCTGGCCGAGGCGGTACAGAGGGAAGGGGGTGAGCGGCCCGCGCTGCTGCTACCGGTGCCGATGAGCCGCTCCAGAATACGCGAGCGTGGCTATAACCAGGCACTGGAGCTGGCCGGAACGCTTTCGCGCAGCCTCTCTATTCCGCTCGATTGGCGTCAGTGTCAGCGGGTGCGCAATACACCGGCCCAGACCTCACTGACGCGAAGCGAGCGGCGCAGCAACCTTCGGGGGGCATTTGCGGTGAAGGGCCGGTTACCGCACCACGTGGCGATTGTCGATGATGTGGTCACCACCGGGACGACGGTTACGGAGTTCGCCCGAACATTGAGACGTGCCGGTGTGGGGAGGGTGGAGGTGTGGGCCTGTGCCCGGTCAGGCGGTCGCTATTGAGTCTCGGGTGTGAGGTGGTGGGCGGTCTCCTGCCTGTAGCCGCAGCGACTACACACCCTGGCAGTGACAGAGGTAGTGGAAGCCGATGCCGCAAAAGACGGCGATGGCAGTCCAGATGTGATTGCGATAACTGCGCATCGGCCCTGCCGTGGGATGGCTGCGATGCAGCCAGTGCTGATAGGGCAGCAGCAACAGGGTCACCACCAGCGAAATACTGAAAAAGATCCCCAATTGAAGCTCCCGACCGGCCAGCCAAAGCGCCAGCACCGCTCCCAATTGGCCGGCAAGAATGACTTTCCAGCTGTTTTCGCCGAAAAGCTGGGCCAGAGAGCCTATCCCCGCCCGCTGTTCATAATCACGCCGGGGTATCGCATGCAGGGTGTTAAAGCCGGTGGCGAAGAGCAGCACGGCAGTGAAGAGCAGCCATGCCCCTTTGCCCGGCAGCACCCCCTGGGCGCTCCAGGCCATGGGAACGATCCAGGCATAGCAGAGCCCGAGATAGGGCTGGCTGAGCAACATTCGGGTTTTGAGCAGCGGGAAACCGACCAATAACAGCGGCGCGGCGGCGGCGAAATAGAGCAGCGGTAGGCCCATCGGCAGCAGGAAGATCAGCGCTGTCAGCAGCAGACCGCCGAAGAGAAACTGCGCCTCCTGTGGGCTGACGATCCCGTGGGCGACAAAGGACTCGGGCGCGTCCTTGAGCAGCCGAAACTCCATCCAGTCATTAAACACCCAGGCGGCGCAGCGGAACAGCAGCGCGGCGAACAACAGCGCCAGCATCGGCCCTGTTTGCGGCATCCCTTCGGCCGCCAGCACCGAGGCCCACAAGCCCGGCAGCAGAAACAGCGGAATATCCGCCGGGCGGTGCAGACGGCAAAGATAGAGGAAAGGTCTGCTGATGAAGTACCACTCCTGCAGGCGCTCAAGCAGTCGCTGTTTATCCACTATTCATCCTCCTCCCCGAAGTTTGCTCCAGCAGTTCGGGCAGGAAGAACTCGCTGACCAGCAGCTGGTTGCCCTGCAGACTGAAAACCGAACGGCGCCCCCACAACGGATTATCCGATGGCTGCTTACCCCGGCTCATCCGGTAGAGCCGATGGCGTGGATCGATGCCGGCCACCTCCACCGGGGTGCGCTCCATTTTCGGGTCGGCGAACAGCACCGCCCCCAGCGGCTTGTCGCCGAGTACGGCAAGGCGCTTCAACCCGCCCTGGAGTGAAGGCAGCGGAACCACCGTCCTGGCGAAGACCCAAGGGATTTCATCGCAGAGCAGATGGACCTGACGCACCAAAGCGACCTCCTGCGGCGGGCGGCCCAGGGCGCGGGCCTCACTGAGCATCGGCGGCTCCATGCGCTGCGCGATCACCTCGACACGAAAGCTGCCGCCGCAACACCGCTGCAGGCGCCGGGTGAGGGAGGAGTGGTCCAGCAGCCAGCTTCGCCACTGCTCCGGCAGGGCGCTGCGTCGCAGACGCCGGCAGCTTTGCCAGACCGGTTCCAGGGCGTGTTTGCCGTAGTCATCTTTCATTGAATGCGAAGGTTAAAGGTCAATGGTCAAAATGCAAAAAACGGTTTTCGGCGATAATGGCGTCAGACAGGTATTGTCCCCGCCTTTCACCTGCCGGCCCGCCCCACAAGGTTCTACACCGAGCCGTAGCGGGTTTTACCACCGAGCCAGCGTTGTATAAGTGGCGCCACGCGTTCCGGTTCCTGTTCCAGCAACCGACCTGCAGAGGTCGCTACCGGGGCGAGCAGCGCCTTGTCCCGCTGCAGATCGGCAATCTTTAGTTGCAGCATACCGGTCTGGCGAGTGCCGAGCACCTCGCCGGGTCCCCGGATCTCCAGATCCTTGCGGGCGATGACAAAACCGTCGTTGGTCTCGCGCATGACCGCCAGGCGTTCCCGCGCCGATTGCGACATAGGGGGATGATACATCAAGACGCAACTACTTTTCGTGCTGCCGCGACCGACCCGGCCGCGAAGCTGGTGCAGTTGGGCCAGGCCGAGCCGTTCGGCGTTTTCGATGATCATCAGGCTGGCATTGGGCACATCCACGCCCACCTCGATCACCGTGGTGGCGACTAACAGATTCAGCTCCCCCGATTTGAAGGCGCCCATCACCGCTTCCTTTTCGGTCGCCTTCATCCGGCCGTGGACCAGTCCGATATTAAGTTGCGGCAGGCGTTCGCCCAATTGTGAGGCGGTCTCCTCGGCGGCCTGGCACTGCAACGACTCGGACTCCTCGATCAGGGTGCAGACCCAGTAGGCTTGGCGCCCCTCGGCGCAGGCGGCGGCGACCCGTTCTATTACATCCTCGCGGCGGTCATCGGACAGCGCCACGGTCTCCACCGGGGTGCGTCCGGGCGGCAGCTCATCGATGACGGAAAGGTCGAGATCGGCATAGGCGGTCATGGCCAGGGTGCGGGGGATCGGCGTCGCAGTCATGATGAGCTGATGGGGGTGCACGCCGTCCTGCACCCCTTTTTCCCGCAGCGCCAGACGCTGGTGCACCCCGAATCGGTGCTGCTCATCGACGATCACCAGGCCGAGCCGGGAGAAGGTCACCTCGGCCTGAAACAGGGCGTGGGTGCCGACGATGACAGCGGCGCTCCCCGACTCCACCGCCGCCAGCATCTCCCGCCGCTGTGCCGCCTTGAGCCGGCCGGTGATCCAGGCCACCTCGAGCCCCAGCGGGGCCAGCCACTGGCGCAGGTTATTGTAGTGCTGTTCGGCCAGCAGTTCGGTCGGCGCCATGACTGCCGCCTGGAAGCCGCTCTCCACCGCCTGTAATGCGGCCCGCGCGGCGACCACGGTTTTGCCCGAACCCACATCCCCCTGCACCAGTCGTTGCATCGGGCTTGGCTGCTGCAGATCGTGACGGATCTCGTCTCCGACCCGCTGCTGCGCCGAGGTCAACGAAAAGGGGAGCGCATCGAGAAAGCGCTGTTGCAGCTGCCCGTCCCCCTCAAGTGTGTGGGCTTTATGCCGGCTCATGGTCTGGCGCAACAGACGCAGGCTTAGCTGATGGGCCAGCAACTCCTCGAAGGCCAGTCGCTGCTGGGCCGGATGTCCGCCCTCGGCCAGCGTCGCCAGAGAGACGTCCGGCGGCGGGCGGTGCAGCAGCAGCACCGCCTCCTCGAGGGTCGGCATCGACCCGGGCAGCATCTGCGCCGGCAGCCACTCGGCAAGCTGCACCTTCCCCTTTTGCAGCAGATCAAAGGCCTGATTGACCAGTTTGCGCAGTCCCGCCTGTTGCAGCCCCTCTGTGGTGGGATAGACCGGGGTCAGGGTCTCGTCGACCGCCACGGGGGTGTTTCCGCTGAGGCGGCGAAACTCCGGGTGGACCATCTCCAGGGTCAGGTTGCCCCGGCGCAACTCGCCGAAGCAGCGAAGCCGCACCCCGCGGGAGAGCGACTCTTTCTGCGCATTGTTGAAATGGAAAAAGCGCAGGGTCAGGCTGCCGGTACCGTCGCTGATGCGTGTCAGCAGCATGCGCCGGCGGCCGAACTTGATCTCGCTGAGCTGCACCTCCCCCTCGACCTGTGCCTCGTCACCGGGGCGCAGGCTGCCGATGGGCACGATGCGGGTGCGGTCCTGATAGCGAAGGGGCAGATGAAACAGCAGATCCTGCACCGTTCGGATATGCAGATTCTGCAGTTTCTCCGTCATGCGCGGCCCCACTCCGCGCAGGGTGGTGACATCCACTTCATGGGCGGCGGGAGCCGCTGCCTTCCCTGGCTGGGTAGCGGAGTTGTTCACTGGAGGATGGGTATGGCCTGCCGAGAGCCCGCTTTTTAGTCAGCAAGCTCGAGGATGCCGTCCATCTCCACCCCGGCGCCCTTGGGCAGCGAGGCGACACCGATGGCGGCACGGGCCGGATAGGGTTGCTGGAAGTAGTCGGCCATCACCTCATTGACCAGCGGAAAGTGCGACAGGTCGGTGAGGAAGATATTCAGCTTGGCGATATCGGCCAGTGAACCGCCGGCGGCTTCGGCCACCGCGGTTAGGTTATCGAAGACCCGGCGGATCTGCGCCTCCATGTCCCCGTCGATAAGCTCCATGGTTTCCGGCACCAGCGGGATCTGGCCGGAGAGGTAAACGGTGGTGCCCGCCTTTACCGCCTGGGAGTAGGTGCCGATGGCCTGCGGGGCCTTGTCGGTATGAATGGTTTCGCGCGCCATGTGCTGCACTCCTTGTTATTTATCAGAATGATTCAATGGCGACACTTTAGCGAAAACCGGGGAGCAATGTAAGAAAAGGCTGTCAGGCCGGGGTAACCGCGGGGTCATCCCTAAAGGCTTTGCACAAACCAGTTAAACACACCGGTGCAGGTCACTACGTCCTCGGCATCCACCACATCCACACTGACGGCAATGGCGGCCCTTCCCTTGCGTTCAAATTGTGCGATGAATTTCTCCCTCGCCGCATCCTCAACCGAGGCGAAAGCCGAAACAGAATGAACGGTGGGTTTTCTGTATTTAACCTGGGAGTCGCGCAACACCGGCACCACCTTGCCCTCAAGGTCGGGAAACAGGGTCTGCAGCGCCTCTGCACTGGAAGTTTCCGCAAGCGCGAACTGGGCACTGGCATGGAGGGTGTTGATATGATTCTGGTTGGTGCTGTCGGAGGATAATACGAGCCTTCCGTCGTCAGCTTTGCCGATACCGATCTTCCGAATAAAAGGGATTTTGGTTACATCCATTTCTCAATCCTGTTTAGACACCAACGCTGTGGCGGTCGGCTGATAATGGGCGACAGGCTTGTCCGGGCTCAGGCCTGGAAGTGGTCCAGATCCATCTTGAAATCGTGCAGCGCCTTTTGGGTTTGGAGTTTCTTCTGGCCGGCGGCAACCGCCATGACCTTGGCAATGGTTTCCTGGATCGCCCCTTTTTCGCATTTGCCGGACTTTAGCTTTCTCAGGTAATAGGCGGTGCACGGTTCGCAGTTCATTGCGATCGCCGCGGCAAGGCCTATAAGCAGTTCGGTTTTGTCATCCAGAAAGCGATTGTCATGGGTAGACTCGTAAAAATCATCATAAAGCTTTTGTTGTTTCTTGCTTAACATGTGTTTATTCCATTATGACGGTGATGATTGTATTGCGGCTAATCGTCTGCTTTAGCGCACCTGAAATCACCTACGGACAGCACGCCCCCCCGGGAGTTCATGATGCCGGCAGATAGGTGGGAAAAGGCAAGGATACATGCCGCTGACTTCATTATTGTCTACAGGTAAATCCTTAAGCGCAAGGTGGGGTTAAACCTGTCGCTTGAGGATGCCCCCTCTTTCTGAATCATTACCCCGGGAGAGCGGATAGAAGCAATAGACCAATGGATGCCTCCAATAAAACGCCGCCAAAATTTTTGGCGGAAGCCGCCCTCTCCACAGGGATTGCAATCACCCTTGCCAGGGACGCAGAGACCCAGGCTATTCCCGCGACCAGGTAGGCCTCCGGTGACTGTAGCCAAAAACAAGTCAAGCCGAGGCCGGTGAAAAGCCCGCCATATGTTGCTCTGATCTCTGAGCGGCCAAGTCCGCCTTGCGGTACAAGTCCGACCATATTCGATGCCGTGCCGGGAAAGAACAGACCTAATAGACCAAGTAAAACGGTAAGGCCCGCCCCTATTAACGGAAGTATTTCAAACATATTGAACCTGTCATTGCTGATAATGCGGGGTAGAGAAAACTATCGTATCGGTGACGCCTGGAAAGGCTTTTTTCCGCTATTTTTTATGGCGGCGATTAATCGTTCGAGGATTGCATTTCTTCCCTCTTTGGCGGCGATAGCCAGGGCGGTGGTGCCTTTGCCGTCGGTTTGGTCCGGGGGGACGCCGGCTTCGAGCAATTGTTCGACCACATCGATATGTCCTTTTATCACCGCCCAGGTCAGGGCGGTGTTGCCGCTGCTGTCGCGGATCGCCGGGTCGGCGCCTTTTTCCATCAGCCGGGCTACGCATTCGGCATGCCCTTCGCGCGCGGCCCAGATAAGGGCTGTCCAGCCGAGGCTCCGGTCAGCCAGGTCGATATCGGCGCCGTGGTCGATCAGCAGCTCGATGATCTCGGGGTGATTGTTGCCGGCGGCGAACATCACCGCGCTGTAGAGCCCCTGGTCCTGGTCGTCGGGGTCGGCACCGTGTTGCAGCAGCAGCTCGGCGACTTCGTAGTGCCCCTCAGCGGCGGCTTTGAGCAACGGGGTAAAGAGGCAGAGATCGCGGGCGTGGATGTCGGCGCCTCGGTCGATGAGGCTTTTTGCTTCTTCCACATCACCTTTTTCGGCGGCGAGGATGAGCGGAGTTTGCCCCTTTTCGTTGCGTTCGTTCGGATCGCTGCAGGCGAATAAGGCAACGAGAAGAATAAGGGTAACGAGTGGACGAAACGGTGCGGTCATCTTAGCGTCGGATGATCCGCAGCACCTGTTCGATGGCGCGCAGACGACGGATGATGCGGGCAAGGTGCCGGCGGTCGGTGACGGAAACCGTTAGGTTCAGGGTGGTGTGCAGGCCGTCGCGCTCGTCCAGACTGATGTTGTCGATATTGGCCTGGGTCTCGGCCACGGCGGCGGCGACGGTGGCCAATACGCCGCGCTGGTTTTTCACTTCGATGCGCAACTCCACCGGGAAGTCGCCTTCAACGCCTTTGGCCCATTCGACATCGATCCACTTTTCCGGATACTTGCGAAATTCCGCTACGTTTTTGCAATCCTGGGTGTGGATGACGATGCCGCGGCCTGCGGTGAGCAGGCCGAGAATTTTGTCGCCGGGGATGGGGCGGCAGCACTTGGCGAATTGCACCACGGTACCTTCCGTGCCCTGAATAGCCAGTGGGCGTGAGCCGTTGGCTTCTCCGCGTCGTGCGGGAAGGTTTGTTTCCTGATCGGAAATGGCTCGTGCCACCAACGGCGCCATTCGGTTGCCCAGCCCGACCTGCTCAAGCAGGGCCTCCTCGGTTTCCAGCCCATATTCTTTGAGTACGGCCTGGAGGTGTTTCGGGGCGATGTCCTCCAGACTCAGGTGCATGTCCGACAGTGCGCGATCGAGCAGCCGCCGTCCCAGCGTCAGCGACTCCTCCTGTTGCATGTTTTTCAGGTAGTTGCGGATGGTCGCGCGGGCCTTGCCCGTGACCACGAAGTTGAGCCAGGCGGGGTTGGGATACGCGCCGGGTGAGGTGATGATCTCCACCGCCTGGCCGTTTCGCAGCTCAGTGTGCAGCGGCACCAGGTGCCGATCTACTTTTGCGGCGACCGTGCTGTTGCCCACGTCGGTGTGCACCGCGTAGGCGAAATCCACCGCAGTGGCCCCGCGGGGCAGCTCCATGATGTCCCCGGTGGGGGTAAAGACATAGACCTCGTCCGGAAACAAATCGACTTTGACGTTCTCCAGAAACTCAATCGAGTCGCCGGCGCGTTGTTGTAGTTCCAGCAGGTTTTTCAGCCATTCGCGGGCGCGGATATGGGCGATGCTGTTGGATTCGCCGCCGGTCTTGTATTGCCAATGGGAGGCAATCCCCGCCTCGGCGACGATGTCCATGTCTGCGGTGCGGATCTGCACCTCGATGGGGAAGCCGTACGGGGTGAGCAGGGCGGTGTGCAGTGACTGGTAGCCGTTGGCCTTGGGTATGGCGATGTAATCCTTGAACTTGCCCGGCACCGGTTTGTAGAGATTGTGGATCGCGCCGAGCACCCGGTAGCAGGTGTCGACCTTGTCCACCACGATGCGAAACGCGAACACGTCCATCACATCGGAGAAGGCCAGGTGCTTGTTGCGCATCTTGCGGTAGATGCTGTAGAGGTGTTTCTCGCGGCCGAAGATCTCACCCGGCAGCCCCTCCTGGCGCAGCCGCTCCTGAATGGCTTTTTGAATCTTTTGTATCACCTCGCGGCGGTTGCCGCGCGCCTTTTTCAGGGTCCGGGAGAGCACCTTTTCACGCAGCGGGTAGTAGGCGGCAAAGCCGAGGTCCTCCAGTTCGAGACGCATCCGGTTGAGGCCCAGGCGGGTGGCGATGGGGACGTAGATCTCCAGCGTCTCCTTGGCGATGCGGCGCTTTTTGTCGGGCCGCATGACGCCCAGGGTGCGCATGTTGTGCAGGCGGTCGGCAAGCTTGATCAGGATCACCCGCATGTCCTGCACCATCGCCAGCATCATCTTGCGGAAGTTCTCCGCCTGGGCCTGTGCCTTGGTCTCGAACTCGATATGGGTAAGCTTGCTGACGCCGTCGACCAGTTCGGCGACCTCCCCGCCGAAGCGCTCCACCAACTGCTCTTTGGCGGTGGGGGTGTCCTCGATAACGTCGTGCAGGATGGCTGCGATGATGGTCTGGTGGTCCAGGTGCATCTCGGTGAGGATGCGGGCCACGGCCAGGGGATGGTAGATGTAGGGCTCGCCGCTCATGCGGCGCTGTCCCTCATGAGCCTCGGCGCCGAACAGGTAGGCCTGATAGACCTCCTTAACCTGTTCGTGGTCGAGGTATTCTTCAAGCGCGGCGCAGAGGTCGCTGATCAGAAACACATTCTGCTCCGCCGACGCCGAGGAGGCTGATTGGGTAGGCACTGCCACCGTATCAGGTGGTTTCGTTGCGAACCTCTTCCTCGCTGATTGCCGCTGTGCCGGTATCTTCGGCAATCGGGGCATCCTTGAGGATCTCGCGGGTGATGTAGCCGTCGGCGATCTCGCGCAGCGCGACGACGGTGGGCTTGTCGTTTTCCAGGTCAACGTAGGACTCTGCGCCGTTGGCTAACTGGCGGGCACGCTTGGTGGAGACCAGTACCAGCTGGAAGCGGTTGTCCACGTTGTCCAGGCAATCTTCTACGGTTACACGCGCCATGCTTAAACTCCGGTAAAAAAGATGGAAAGGAACCTCTAATTATACTGCATAGCGACGGATTGACGCCAGTAGGGGATGGGGCGTGAGATCGGGAGGTCGTTAGATCGCGGGATCGTGGATTGTACGTTTGAGTGGGAGGGTTATACTTTTGCCGCCCTCACGCCCTCACGCCCTCACGCCCTCACGCCCTCACGCCCTCACGCCCTCACGCCCTCACGCCCTCACGCCCTCACGCCCTCACGCCCTCACGCCCTCACGCCAACAGCGCCTCAAGCGTCGCCTTGTTGGCCGCTATCTGCACCTCCGCCCGCTGTCGCCGGGCCAGGACGATGGCGCGCAGCCGGCTCAGGGCGGTGTCGAAGTCGTCGTTGAACACCAGGTAGTCGAACTCTTCGTAGTGGCTCATCTCCGTTACCGCCTCGCCCAGACGCCGGGCGATCACCTCGTCGGCGTCGGTGCCGCGGCCGCGCAGACGGCTCTCGAGCTCCTCCCGTGAGGGCGGCAGGATGAAGATGCTGACCGCCTCGGGCATCTTCTTGCGCACCTGCTCGGCCCCCTGCCAGTCGATCTCCAGGATCACATCCACCCCCTGCTCCATCCGGTCCAGGGCGCTGGAGCGGGAGGTGCCGTAGAAGTTCTCGAACACCTGGGCATGCTCAAGAAAGGCGTTATCGGCGATCATACCGCGGAAGGTCTCCACATCGGTAAAGTGGTAATCCTTGCCGTCCACCTCGCCCGGGCGCATCGGCCGGGTGGTGTGGGAGACCGACACCATAATGTCGTCGGTACTCTCCAACAGCGCCTTGACCAGGCTGGTCTTGCCCGCCCCGGAGGGGGCGGAGATGATGTAGAGCGTGCCTTGTCCCTTGTTCGTCATGTTCTACTCCTTGGAAAAGATGATTTCACCGCAAAGGCGCAAAGGGCGCAAAGAAGGGCGATAGCCAATGTTAGCGGGGTGACCGTCAGCGGCATAGTTATTACTGTCCGGGGACGTTTGCCAATGAAACCGTTTTCCTTTGCGTTCTTTGCGCCTCTGCGGTGAACAGGTTTTTATTCAATATTCTGGATCTGCTCGCGCATCTGCTCGATCAGCACCTTCAATTCCACCGAGGCCTTGGTGGTTTCGCTGTCGGCGGATTTGGCGCCGAGGGTGTTGGCCTCGCGGTTGAGCTCCTGCATCAGAAAGTCCAGGCGGCGGCCCACCGGCTCGTCGCTGTCCAGCACCCGGCGCACCTCTTCGATATGGGTGGCCAGGCGGTCCATCTCTTCGTCCACATCCAGCTTTTGCGCCAGCAGGACCATCTCCTGTTCCAGACGCTCTTGATCCATCTCCTGTTGGAGTTCGGCCAGGCGGTTCTCCAGGCGTCTACGCAGGTTGGTGAGTACTTCGGGCAGGCGTTGCCGCACGGCGGTGACGACCTCTTCGGCACTGTCGCAGCGTTTGAGAATGATCTCACGCAGCTTCTCGCCCTCACGCCGACGGCTGTCGTTGAGCTCTTCGACCGCCTCATCCATCAAAGAGAGCAGTTCGGCCTGGAGCCGATCCTCATCGATTCCCGGCGATTCGAGCACCCCCGGCCAGCTCAGCACTTCCAGGGAGTTGACCGGCGCAGGGTTGTAGATGATGGCGTCGATCTCGCGGCTGGCGTGGGAGAGCTGCTTGACCAGCTCAAGGTTGACCGCCAGCTCGCCGGCCATCGTTTGCGGCGGCTGGTAGCGGACGCTGCACTCCACCTTGCCGCGTGAAAGCCGTTGGCTAAGCCGTTCACGAAGCTTGGGCTCGAGCATCCGCAGCTCCTCAGGCAGGCGTGGGTTGACCTCAAGATAGCGGTGGTTTACCGACCGCAGCTCGATCTGGAGCGCTCCCCAATCTCCCTGCCCCTGTTTTCGGGCGAAGGCCGTCATGCTACGAATCATGGATACTCCGGTGAACGTTTTGATAGACTCGACGTTTATGGTAAACCTAACCGCGTCGGATAAAAACCGGCAAAGCGGTGGAGCGCGCACAGTGGATGAACGATAACAGCAGCAGTCTCAGTCCGGGAACCCGGCTGGAAAATTACATAATCAGTCACACCCTGGGTGGCGGCGGGTTCAGTATCGTCTATCTTGCCGAGGAGACCGAGACGGGCGAGAAGGTAGCGATCAAGGAGTATATGCCGCTCAAGCTCGCCCACCGCGGCGAGGATGGCTGCTCTATTCACACCCGTAATGATAAGGCCAATGAACAGTTTGCCCACGGCCGCCGCATGTTCTTCCAGGAGGCCAACGCCCTGTCGGCCCTGACTCATCCCAATATCATCGACGTTGTGAACTTTTTCCGCGCCAACGGCACGGTTTATATGGTGATGGAGTTCGTCAAGGGGATTAATCTTCAGGACTACATCAAGCGGCATAGCGGCGGGCTGAGCGAGAAGTTTCTCTACCATGTATTCCTGCCGCTGCTCGACGGCCTCAAGGAGCTGCATTCCAAGGGTTTGCTGCATATGGATATCAAGCCGGGCAACATCCATCTGCGACCCGGCGGCAGCCCGGTATTACTCGATTTCGGCGCGGTCCACCAGATTCAACAGAGCAGGAAATACCAGCCCGGTCAGGTCCTGACCCTCGGCTTCTCCCCTGTCGAACAGTCCACCCCGGGCGGCTATGTCGGCCCCTGGACCGATATCTACGCCATCGGCGCCACCATGCGGGCCTGCATCGAAGGTCATGCCCCGCCGCCGGCCGAGGAGCGGCGCATGGAAGACACCATGAAGCCGGCGCTGGAGGCGTTCAAAAAGGGCTATTCGAAAAAGCTGTTAAGCACCATTGACTGGGCCATGGAGGTCGACCCGATGTACCGTCCGCAGAGTGTCGATGAGCTGCTCGACGCCCTTAACCACGGCGGCGGGGCGTCAAAGGATGACGACGGCGGTTCGGTGCTGGACAAACTGGCCAACAGCTTCTCCTGGATCAGGGGGGGCGCTCGATGAGATACGAGATCGGACAGGCCAACCGCCTGGGCAACCGCGGCAACAATCAGGACCGCTTCGAGGCCATTGAAACCGAAGAAGGGGTATTGCTGGTGCTCGGGGACGGCATGGGCGGACGGTCCGGCGGCGATGTTGCGGCCCAGACGCTGGTGGACTGCGCCATGGATGCCTACCTGCAGGCGAAACGTCCCATCGCCAATCCTGAAGAGTTTCTCTCGGCGGTAATCAAACACGCCCACCTGCAGATTATCGCCTTCGGCCGGCGCCTGGAGCCGCCGGTGATCCCCGGCACCACGGCGGTTCTGTGTCTGATTCAGAACGGCGATGCGGTATGGGCTCATGTGGGTGACAGCCGTCTATATGTCTTTCAACAGGGCCTGCCCCTTTATCGCACCACCGATCACTCCTATGTGGAACATCTCTACCAGAGTGGCAAGATAAGTCGCGGGGAACAGGAAAAGCACCCGAAACGCAACCAGATTACCCAGTGTCTCGGCTGCCGCCGTGAACTGCCCAAGATAACCGTCAGCAATACGGTGATGCTTAAGCCCGATGATGTGGTATTGCTCTGTTCGGACGGTCTGTGGGGGCCGGTTGACGACTCGCAAATGGGGACGCTCCTGGGGCAGGAGGAGTCGTTGGATGAGGCGCTCAATGCGATCGCGGAACAGGCCGAGAAGCTGAGCTACCCGAAAAGCGACAATATCAGCGCGGTGGCATTGCGTTTTATCTCTACTGAGGGCGGGAGGAAAACGGCTGAAGCTACGCATGAGCATGGCGATCTATCGGAGAAGGTAGACAGTCTTGAGGGAGCGATTGCGCAAATGGAAGAGGTGATTCGGGAGTACGAAAAAGAGATTGACCGCTAAGACGCCATCCTCCCTCACGCCCGTTCAACTTCTCGCATCTTTCCCCCTCCGTCCGATACAATGAACCCCCACCCGTCGACCAAACAAGGTAGGTTCCCATGCGTCCAAGTGGCCGCCGTCCCGATGAGCTGCGTCAGATCCGTATCACCCGTCACTACACCAAGCATGCCGAAGGTTCGGTCTTGGTCGAATTCGGCGACACCAAAGTGCTCTGCAACGCCACGGTGGAGGAGCGGGTGCCGCGTTTTCTTAAGGGCAAGAAACAGGGCTGGGTCACCGCCGAATACGGCATGCTGCCCCGCGCCACCGGTATGCGCATGGGCCGCGAGGCGGCGATGGGAAAACAGGGCGGTCGCACCATGGAGATCCAGCGGCTCATCGGCCGCTCCCTGCGCGCCGTGATGGACCTGACCGCGCTCGGGGAGCGCAGCATCACCGTCGACTGCGATGTCATTCAGGCCGATGGCGGCACCCGCACCGCTTCCATCACCGGCGCCTATGTGGCGCTGGTCGACGCCATTGCCCACCTCAGAGCGCAGAAACTGATCAAAAAAGACCCGCTGCACGGCCGGCTCGCCTCGGTCTCGGTGGGGATTTATGAGGGGGTGCCGGTGCTGGACCTGGACTACGCCGAGGACTCCAACGCCGAAACCGATATGAATGTGGTGATGAACGACGGCGGCGCCTTTATCGAAGTGCAGGGCACCGCCGAGGGCCACGCCTTTCGCCGCGACGAAATGGACGCCATGCTCGACCTGGCCGAAAAAGGCATCGCCGAACTCATCGACCACCAGCGCGAGGCTTTAAAGGCTTAACAGATCTCAACGCAAAGGCGCTAAGACGCAAAGGCCGCAAAGATTTATTGGTTTGTGGTGCTATGGCTAACATAGGTTAGTGATGCTTCGGGCTGTGGCGTCAGAGCCTGATCACTCAGCCCTTTTAGATTGCCTTTGCGACCTTCGCGTCTTTGCGCCTTTGCGTTTAAAGAGGAGTCAATTCAATGAAAAAAGTCGTTCTGGCCAGTGGCAACAAGGGCAAGGTGCGCGAGATCAATCAGATCCTCGCCGGGCTGGATATCGAGGTGGTGCCGCAGAGCGACTTCGATGTCCCCGAGGCCGAGGAGACCGGCCTCACTTTTGTCGAGAACGCCATCCTCAAGGCGCGTAATGCCGCCCGGCACACCGGCCTGCCGGCGATTGCCGATGACTCCGGGCTGGAGGTGGACACCCTGCGCGGCGCGCCCGGGATCTACTCGGCCCGTTATGCGGGGGTAGGCGCCGGCGACGAGCAGAACCTGACCAAGCTGCTCAATACCCTGGAAGGGGTGGCCGAGGCCGAGCGCAGCGCCCGCTTCCAGTGCCTGATGGTCTATATGGAGCACGATCTGGACCCCACCCCGATCATCTGCCAGGGGACCTGGGAGGGGGTGATCACCCAAGCACCGGCCGGCGAGAACGGATTCGGCTACGATCCGGTGTTCCATGTGCCGAGCCACGGTTGCACCGCCGCCCAACTCAGCGCCGAGGAGAAGAATCGCCTCAGTCACCGTGGGCAGGCGTTGCAGCGGTTATTGCAGGCACTGAGCTAATGATACTTGGCTACGATCAAACCGGTCGTCATCCCGGTCTTCGCCGGGATGACGGAAACAACTTGTATTCAGCGCTAAGCTGAGAGTCTAGCCATTCGACAGGGCGTCAGCCCTCCTGAACGCATCATGCTGACCTTCCACGCCCCGCTTCCATTAAGCCTGTACATCCACTTTCCCTGGTGTGTGCGAAAGTGCCCCTACTGCGACTTCAACTCCCACGAGCGGCGCGGCGTTATCCCCGAGGCCGACTATATCGATGCCCTGATGGCCGATCTGCAACAGCAGCTGCCGGCGGTGTGGGGCAGGCCCATCGAATCGGTCTTCATCGGCGGCGGCACCCCCAGTCTGCTCAGCGCCGAGGCGGTGGACCGCCTGCTCTCCGGCCTGCGCGCCCTGCTGGGGCTGACCCCCGACTGTGAGATCACCCTGGAGGCCAACCCCGGCACCCTGGAGCAGGGGCGATTCACCGAATACCGTGCTGCGGGGATCAATCGCCTCTCCATCGGCGTACAGAGTTTCGGCGAGGAGCAGCTGCAGGCTCTCGGGCGGATCCACAGCCGCGAGGAGGCGCTGCGGGCGGCCGAGGCGGCCCACGCTGCCGGGCTGGAGAACTTCAATCTGGATCTGATGTTCGGCCTGCCGGGGCAGGATGCGGCAAAGGCGCTGGCCGATGTGGAGCAGGCGATCGCCCTTGCCCCGGCGCATATCTCTTACTATCAACTCACCATCGAGCCCAATACCGCCTTCGCCCATCAGCCTCCGGTTCTGCCCGAGGACGAAGCGCTCTGGGCGATTCAGCAGCAGGGACAGGAAACCCTCGCCGCAGCGGGCTATGTTCAGTATGAGGTGTCCGCCTTTGCACGTGAGGGGCGGCAGTGTCGCCACAACCTCAACTACTGGCGCTTTGGCGACTACCTTGGCATCGGTCCGGGGGCCCACGGCAAACTGAGCTATCCGGCCGAAGGTCGGGTGGAGCGAACCTGGAAGCAGCGCCACCCCCAGGCCTACCTGGACAAGGCGGCGGGGCCCGATGTGGTGGCGGGCAGGCGCGATCTGAGCCGGGACGACCTGGCGCTGGAGTTTATGATGAATGCCCTGCGCCTGACCGACGGTTTTGAAAGCGCCCTGTTTCAGGACCGCACCGGTATGCCGATCAGCGTGGTGGAGGCACCGCTGCAACGTGCCCAACAGCTGGGGCTGCTGGAGTGGCGACTGCAGGAGATCGTGCCCACCGAGCGCGGACGAAACTATCTGAATGAGCTGCTGCAGCTCTTCATGCCGGAGGAGGATGAGTGATGAACGACGAACAAGGTTATACCCCGATCGACTGCGGACTCTATTCCGAATACGAACTGGCGATCATGCATAAACGCCCAATTCGCCTGCACTGGCAGGATGAAGCGGGGGAGGACCATGTGGAGAGCATCATGCCGAAGGACCTCAAAACCGCCGACAAGCGCGAGTACCTGATCGCCGAGCGGGACGATGGCAGTACCTTTGAGCTGCGTCTTGATCGTATACTCAAGGCCGCCGTGGCCGACGCCTGAAAACAACCAACGGAAATTCTATGAGTAGTGGCGATATATTATCCATTTCGATCAATCTGGCGGTGGGGATCTACTTCGCCGTCATCTATCCGCGCAGCGTGCGCAAGCGCTTCAGCGGGCCCACCCCGCCGCCGCGGGCCTTTACCCTGCTTTACAAGGTAGTGCCCGTGGTGGGGTATGTGATCATCGCCATGACGGTGATCTATACCGTCGCCCTGCTTACAGGCATGGTGCAGCCCCAGTTCGCCGGCTAGAGATTATCGAGCGTCTGGTAGAACTCCTCGTAGGGGATGTAGTGACTACCGTCACAGGAGAAGGTCATGCCGATAATGCCGTTAATCAGATTGACTGAGGCGTTGCGCAGGTAGACGGTTTCATCGGTCAGCCGCATCCGCCGGAACTGCTGCAAAATGCCGCCAACCTCGGCCGGGTCGATATGGGGCCGTTCGGCGAACACTGCCGGAGCAAACTGATCCAGAAAACCGGGGGCGAAGATCTCCTCGCCGACAAAGACCCGGTAGCGGTACGGATCGTGATAGAACCAGCAGGTTAACTGGGTGCTGGAGAAGTGAATCTTGGCGTGGAAGACCCCACGCATCCTCAGGAAATCCTCCACTATCATCATCAGCTCATCGATGCGCTGATCGAACAGGCTCACCTCACGCTTCTGTTCGAACAGAAAGCGGCGAACCGAAGGGTCACCCTTGATTTGCAGCCAGTGTTTGTCCATCCGCGCCAGTCCCCTGAAAACGGGTCAAAAGAGAAGTCCGAGAACTACTATAGCCTGTTACCCAATCACTATATACAACACAGATGAAGAATCTGTGACAGCCGTTGGAGTAATGGACAAGAGCCGGAATCACTCAGGGGGAAAGTCTGTGAGGTTGCAGGGAATGCCGGGTACATGAACGCACATTTTTATCGGCTACGGTGTCGGTATGAGGCAACGAAGTGATTAGGTGTTATTTTCCTGCATAGGGCGTCTGACGGTGAAATGCTCTTGGTCAGCTTTGCGACCGTAGCGGAAGTTAAGTGTTAGCCTGTCAGACTTCCGCTGTTAACCAATTAACGGACTAAAACCTCTCTGTAGGCACTGCACCCGACTTCCCTCCGCTCTGCCAACAACTGAGCACCGAAACCGGCGATGGCTGACCAAGGTGCCGCTATTGACCACCTAAGCCCTCACAATAAGCGTTTCAATCGAGTCTGACCCTGAGGGATCCCCACGAATCTCACCCAAGTTCCCCATGCTTCGCCACGATTCTATACAACTCAGCACCTACCTGTTTGATTTCTGAAAGGGAAAACTTGAACCGCCTATCATTGGCAACACACAGCCCGAGGTAAACCGCTGAAAGTACACGTCGCTTTCTCTCGGTATTTGCCTGATAGTGACGCTGCT
>JAWOIT010000115.1:0-14190 GCA_046484535.1 Pseudomonadota bacterium
AAGGTGGCGGAAAAACTCGGCATCGAATGTTTCGAGACCCCCACAGGCTGGAAATTCTTCGGCAACCTGCTGGATGAAGGGCGCATCGTCTTCTGCGGCGAGGAGAGCTTCGGCACCGGCTCCGACCACGTGCGCGAGAAGGACGGCCTGTGGGCCGTGCTGGCCTGGCTCAACATCATCGCCGCGCGCCAGGAGTCGGTCGAAGATATCGTGCGCGAACACTGGGCCGAGTACGGCCGCAACTACTACACCCGCCACGACTACGAAGGCATCGACCTCGACGCCGCCAGGGGACTCATGGACCACGTCGAAGGGCAGTTTGCCGCACTGGTGGGCAAGGAGCTGGCCGGCGGCAAGGTCGCCTACGCCGACAACTTCAGCTACACCGACCCGGTCGACGGCGGCGTCAGCCAAAACCAGGGCCTGCGCATCGGTTTCGATGACGGCTCGCGCATCATCTACCGCCTCTCCGGCACCGGCACCGTGGGCGCGACGCTGCGCATCTATATTGAAAAATATGAGGCCGACCCGGCCAAACAAAATCAGGACACCCAGCAGGCGCTCAAACCATTGATAGAGCTTGCCGCGCAAATTGCCGAGTTGGAACAGCGCACAGGGCGTGACAAACCGAGCGTGATTACCTGACAAACACAAGAGTCCTTTTTCTCAGGGATGAGCACCCTTAATCGGTTTCATCAGAGACTGAAAGTGATGTGATTCAACAAGAAAGCGATAGCCTGGTGCAGGCCATAATTTGTGGTCGCTATATTGATCTGCACTTTTTTTCCTTGTCACATATTCGAATCTCAGCGACCAGAGGGAGATGATCCGAGGCGGTACGTGCGATTTGTGAGTTGGGGACCTCTATGCCGGTGATTTGCAATTCGGGGCTGGTAAAGATGTGATCGATACGCAAGGTAGGAAAGCGGGTTGGAAACGTGTTTTGCGGGGTGTAATTTCGTGCCTCGTTTTGAACGTCACGGAGTTGCTTTCCGAGCTGCCGGCACACCGTTGATGAGGGTAAGGCGTTGAAATCACCACACACAATCACAGGGTCATGGCAGTTTTCATTTGCCAACCACTCATCACCCAGCAAGGCTTCAACCTGCGCGGCGCGTTCGCGCTGGTCAAGACCCAGGTGTGTGTTGATGACCTGAACCTCCCTGCCGTGCAGGTCTATGGCAACCCAAAGCGCCCCGCGTGGCTCAAGATACGGCTTTCCGGAAAGCCCCGGCAGGATCGATGTCTTTATCAGCCGATGCGGCAAGTGCGTCAAGATAGCATCCCCGTAGCGCTCTTCCTCAACGTGAATAGCGGGATGAAAATGAAAGTCCATATTCAGATAACGTGAGATCAAGTGTGCCTGATCCAGGCTGGATGTGCGCACACGACCCACATCAAGCTCCTGCAGAGCGACCACATCCGGTCTGGCCCGGGCAATCACACGGGCAATGCGTTTGGCATCGAGTTTACCGTCCATACCGACGCAACTGTGCACGTTGTAGGTCATAACGCGGAGAGTCTCCGTCTCGTCGGCGGCGGGACGGGAGCGTGAAACGAAGTGGTGATGATTGGTCTGCTCCAGGTGTCGCAGTGCAGCCTTGCGCAGATCACCGGGGCGCAAATAGTCATGTTCCCTATCTTGCAAAGGCGCATCGTGGGGAAGCAGCGCAAAACCATGGGGCTCTTCCGGTGAGATGCCGCCATGTGCACCGTTTTCAACGGCAAAACTCATCGGTGATATCCCTTCACGCCATCCCAACACAACGAGATCGCCCGCATCGGCATGTCTGCACAGCTGAGACAGATCATCGGCGAGAGAATCGAGAAACGGGTGTTTCGAGCCGAACAGTGCAGCCTGGTCTTGAGGCAAACGGTATTCGCCTTCGTCGGTGTCGGCACGTACCGACGTTGTCGAGGTTACACGGAGAACCAGAGGGACCTTGTGCGTTTGCGCCAACTCCCGGGCAATGAAATCGCACTCCTCTTCGGTCAGATCCGCCGGCAGATAGATATGGCCCACGGAACCGAGCGCCGCAACGACTGATCGCCGCTCCTCTATTTCATCGCCATTGATACCGAGTACCGACAACAAGCGCTGAATTTTTTTGCCTCCCAGGAATCGAACCCGCTGTGTCTGGATCCCCTTTGCCGCATCAGGGTGCACAGTCGTTGTTGTTGCGCCGAGTTTTTTGAGCGCCGTGCTCACCGCTTCTTCCAGAGAATAGCCCTGAACCTGCGGGTAGGGTCGGGCGGCGGCCTGTCCATGATCGGAAAAAATCCAGACATCGTAGTGCCGCCATGGGGAATGGTTGGCGGCGCCCCATAAACGGGAAATAGCATCGTCGATGCCTTTCAATGTCCAGTGAGCGAACAACGAGTGCGGGCCACGGCGATGTGACTGTTCGTCATAACCCAAAAAGTTGATATGGATAACAGGTAAGCCGCGAGTGATGTCAATCTTGCCGCCGATCACCGAGAGCTCGCGCAGCAGGATGGCGATGGCGACCCTTGTGGGAATGAATTTTAACTCTTTGATGAATTCATAACCACCGAAGATACCACGTACGAAATCCACCAACGAAAGGCCGAGTTCGATTAACATCAGGACAACGACACGCAAAAAACTATAAAAATTTGTAACCAGGAACACCAGCAGCACAAATGGATTGGCCATTCTCAGCGCCGGCCCCCAACCCATCGATGATGGGCAAAAATGTGATTCCGACGCACCACCGGTGAAGATATTCGTATAGGAACTGCCACCCTCAAGCAGGGCCTTCTTATTATTGTCACTCAGGCGTGCCTCAAATCGCGCCGCCTCCTCAGGCTCAAACATACGAACGATCCGTTTCGATTCGTGATCCCGAAAGGAAAACGCCGGCACTGCGCATTTAACGCCATAAAAAAGTTCCGCCTGGACCGCCGGCGTCGTCGATGGAAGACCCGAATAGTGGCTATGTAACCGGTAATGCTCACGCTCGATAAGGCGCTTCAAAAACGGCAACTCACCACGCTCCATGGCATGTTTGAATTGCGGATGTGAAAGGCCGTCTATTTGCAGAATAATCAATCCCGGTCTTGTCGGAGACCCCTCTGATACAGGCAGGCGTAAAAGACGCGAAAGCCAGACGCTTCGGCTAAGATAGCGGCGTAACCGACGGAGAAAGGTTTCGATGCGACTAAGCATGAGCTATCCCGCCCCCTTGAATGAACGGCGGCGAGATATGAATTTTATCGCGCCGGTGTAAGAGCTACGATGCATCACTCTTCCCTGTCGGAAAATAGATGGGTACCCATCGCCGCATCACCGGCCCCGGCCACACTTTTGAGTATATTCCATTCTGTTCTGATCGCGCTCATCACCTCCCGCCAACGGTGTTCATGTCGGTTGAATTCAGAGGTGGAACCGGGTTTGAGTGTTTCGTAACAGGCCAGCGCCTTGTCCGCCGAACGGGGCAGTGAAAAGGTCTCGGCAGTCGTGAGTGCAGCGCGCTTCAGTTCGCCCATTTGCCCGCCGGAAAGCGTGGCCGTCCAGTGCAGAGCGTCGCTGAATGTTCCAGTTGTCGCCTTGTGCAGCAGGCGGCCGTTTTTTCTATCCCTGACCACCTCACGTACTCCGGGCGCATCGAGAGCGACAACGGGCAGGCCCGCCGCCATGGCTTCTGTCAACACCATTCCCTGTGTCTCGCTCAGGGAAGCGAACGCAAACACATCCATAGCGTGCAGGGCGTTGGCGAGGGAGGGCTGTTTTAGGACACCCACGATATGCAGGCGTTGTTCAACGCCTGCTTCGGAAAAAACACTTTGTATAGCCGCTTCGCTGGGTCCGGCGCCGATAACCAAAAAATGCGCCTGCGTGTGTCGGCACATGAAATGCGCGACAGCATGCGCCAAAAAAGCCAAGTTCTTTTCCGGCGCCAGACGACCTAGATGCCCGACCACAAACGAATCCTGTGGAATGCCCAGTTTGCTGCGATATGCCGTACCGTCTCCCTGAGCGAAATCCTCCAGGCGAACACCTGTCGGAACAACCTTTATCGGCGTCCTTACTCCCCTCTGCTGCAACAGGTCGCGAATACTTTCACTGGGGGCGAAGACTTGATCGGATAGGTTGGCGTAACGGGTGGCCAATTCAATCACGAAACGCTTCATGGCGGGTGAGTCTCCCGGAACATAGTGAGTATATTGTTCGTACAAGGTGTGGTGGGTGAACACCAGCGGAAGATTGCGATGGCGAGCGATACGCACCGCGCTCATACCGAGCAGAAAGGGATGCTGGGAGTGGACGATATCCGGCTGAAAGTCATCCAGCTTTGCGCTGAGCGGCGGGTGGACCGGCAACACCACAGAAAAATCGCTGGCGTTGAAATTCTGAATGGCGGGGATTCGTATCACACCCTCTTCGCCCCCTTGAACGCCGGGAAAATCAGGCGCCACGATCAACACCCGATGTCCCCGTCTGCGATACTCCTCGGCGAAAGCGGCTACCGATCGGGCCACACCCCCCACATGGGGTGAAAAGGTGTTGGTCAGGATGAGAATGTTCATACATCAGGCGCCATTTTTTCAAGTACCTGTGAACCGTTGCCGGTCATGATCTCAACCGATTTAAATCCAGGCAGGGCTATCTCCATTCGAGGTACGCTGCGATGCCAGTCTCCCTGCCATTCGACACACGGCCTACCGCCGGGGCCCGGAATGATTGCGATCGAAACCGCTCCAAAGCTTGTCGGTGCCGGTCCGAAACGGATCGGCGTTTCCTGGTTCAGCCAGCGCGCCGGTATGCCGCTGCATAGGATCAGCCGTTCACCCTCCTCACGCACAAAACAATTGCGAACCATCAGCACCCATTCGGCGGCCGCCCAGACATGATGACCGTCACCCATACAGCCGCCACCGGTCCGAGGGTGGCACGCTTCCGGCCACTGCCCTGTCGGCGAGGCCAGGTCTGCAACCGCATCCATCAGTTCAAGATAACGAGGATCTCCGGCGCGCAACAGAACCTGTGCGACATGTAGGGTGAGGTAGGCATTGAGGCCGGAATGGATCATGTCCTGGTAAAAAACGCCTTTGAAAAAGCAGCTTTGAAGCAGGAACTCGATGCTGTCCAAAAGACGAGGATCGTCCGGCCGACAAAGTTGCAGCGGATAACCCAACGCCAGCGAACCGATGGCGCCGGCATCAAGCCGACGATACGGGGATGCCGGCATCGCGGGACGACCCAGGCGTTGCACACATCCTGCCAGGCTACGGTCGACGGCGGCGGATAGTTCGTCCGCCCCCTTGGTGAACTCACGACCGAGATCGGTATCCGCCATCATCTCCTCCGCGGCGCGTAAACCGGCGATCCCCCAGAAATCATCCCAGTAGTAATAATCGTTGGGTCCCAGGTGTTCGGCACTGAAACCTGCCGGTAGCAGCCCTGCATGTGGCGCATCAAGGCTGTCGCTGAGCCGTTTGCGCAAGACCCAACGGGCGCCGCGCTCGATCGGTCCCGACCATTCGCTTGAGGGTTCTCGATTGGTGAGGGCAAAGAAGCGTTGCAGGATCCACAGCACCTGGCCGTTGGAATCCCACTCCCCCTCTTGGGAGCGAAAATAGCCGCGGGCGGTTTGTCTTGTTGGAAAACGAGCCAAAGCCCGCTCGGCCCGTTCAACCAATCCCGCACACAGCAGGGCATGGATAATAAAGGCAGCGTCTCGAAACCAAAAACGTTTGTAGGTATACGGGCCGGGATAGACATCCTCGGGTGAGTGCAGAATCAATGAGGTGACGGCCGCATCATAGAGAAACCGGTAACGCTCCTCGGGACAAACCAACCTGCAACGACTCTGGTGTGCCTTGTCCCAGGTTTCAGTCACCGGCATTCCGTTCGACTTCGGCGCCAGCGGAATAGTGGCGGTCAATTCGCTTGTTTCACCGGCATTGAACGGAAACAGCGCAGCGGCCGTAGCCATACCTACCTCACAGCTACCCTCATTCTGATCCTCAAGGTCCTTGAGGTGAATGAACACATCCCCGCTACGGTAATCTGCAATATGATGTCGTGCGGCGGGAATACTGAATTCTACCCGCTGCACATCATCGACGGTCCATGCTTGACGATCCTGTGAGAGACTGATGTGGTGAATGAAACTGATCCCCTCCGGGTTATACGGACGAAGCGCCAGCACGACCCGGGCGCTCGTATCGGCACGCGCCTGCACGTGCAGTTTACAGACCGGTCTACCCGACTCCATCTGCACCCAGGAGCGAGTGCTCAACGCCAGTCCATTCCTCTTTGTTTCGGTTGCAACAAGAGATCCGGATTCCAGCTCCTGTCGCTGGTGTGAATCCTCGTCCCGGGAGGGCAGGAGAAACTGCCCGTCCTCCGTCATGAGCCAAGCATCCAGCGACCAGCCGTCGAGCACGGGGGTCAGCAGCCCTCGGGGATCGACAATCGGCAGCTCCGGGCAATCCGGGTAACCGATCGCGGTCCAGTTGCGATGGGTGAGATTGATATGGGTAATGGAAAAGGCGCGTGGGATAAACGACACATCACCAGGGTCGAACTGGCGCTCGATCCAGTACGGCCACACCCAATCCAGATTGTGCTGAATCACCCTGCTGTTGATCAGCCCTCGGGCATGAAATACCAAACCCGCGCGCAACAATTCGATAGGTTCGCTCACCTCGGAGGGCTGGGCGAAGCTGTGCAACCGAGCCAGCAGGGCGATAGGGTCGAGAAAGCCCTGTTTGCGTGCAACATAACGTACGATAAAACGCCACGGCAGCCACTTCATCCAACTCATGGCAACTCCTCCTCGATCTCACCCTTTTCCTCAAATCGCTTCAAAGCCCGTCTCGCCATCCTGTTAAGACTGATAATCGCCACCACGGCGGCAACAAATCCGGCGCCGTAAAGCGTCCACTCCAAAGGAGTACGCTGCGCATTGCGCGCGCCAAGAGTGGAAAGGTCGGCGGCAATCGAGCCGAGATAGACGTTGTGTACGGAAAAGGGAATAAAACCCAGCAGCGAAGCGCCGACATAACCTCGCAGGGAAAAAGGGGTCAGCCCGAAAAAATAGTTGGAAATTTTGCTGGGGAAAAACGGAATCAAACGCGTTAACAGAACAATCTTCCAACCATGTGGTACTACCTCATCACTGACCAGGCGGAAGCGGGAGTGACGCATAATGAACACTTTGGCACGCTGCCCGAACAGATAGCGTGCAATAATGAATGCCAGGGTCGCCCCGAGGGTGGTACCGATCACCACATAGATAGCCCCCTCCACAACACCGAAAACAAATCCGGCGCCGGTGGTAAACAATATCCCCGGCAGCAACAACACCACTACCGCCGCCATGATCAGAATAAAGAGAAGCGATGCCCACGCTCCTTTCACCTCAAACCATTGCAACAGGCGTATTACCTGCTCATCCATATCAAAATAGATCAGCAGGCCGAGTATCACCGCGACAAGCAAGATACTGGCTGCAATTCCCCAAAGCGGAGATAGAGTGCGCCTGGCAACATCTTTGGACTGGCTTTGCTCCGACATTATCCGCTTAACCTCAATCCCGGCTGCCTACTCAAATCAGTACCAAACGATAAATCCGAGTCAGTCCTTTCCACCTCCCCCGCCGGATGATAGGTTTTCTGCACAGATTCGACGAGATGGATACCCTCTAAATCAGCGTAGACCAGAATTTGCAAATTGGCGCATTATCCATGCTTCTATACTATTGAAGAGAACTTGATATTAACCACGACATGAGCCAAGCCAGCGCACCGTACTAGCGGCCTACCGGAAACACATATATTGGCTATCCATATGTCCTCTAACGCCGTGCCACTGACTTGACACGCAGCTATCCCCCCCTCCTTCCTCAGATTAATTAATAGGCTAGGCTTAGTTGAAGACCGCTGTGAATGCCGGGTGCAAACAGCGAGGGAGGACGTATGGTTATTCGCGCTGGACGGCGCATACTTAACAACAACGAGTAAACCAATACCGTCTTTGTTTTGTGTGAGCGGGCGAATGAACATTACTTACAGACCATAAAACAGATGGCGAGATCGGACGATGACAAAGTGACTGAGCGCTCCTCGCTATCGTCTGGACGACTGCGTCTGACTGAAACGCCGGAGGGCCTCTGCCTCACCATTAGCGGCGACTGGACACTGCCGCACTATTCCGCCCTGCGAAAAGCCGTGGCGGAACTGTCACTGGATACCGACACGCCCGTGCGCCTCAGTCTGGACGGACTCGGTGAACTGGACACCTCCGGTGCCACACTCCTCGCCGAATTGCTTGGCAGCGAACGTCTGCAGGCACTGCCTGAGACTACCCCGGACCTCCCGGCTGAACGTCGCCGTTTGCTCATTGCCGTGGACAAAGCACGACTACAGCCGACAACCAGGGCACACGAGCCCACCTATTTCCTCGGAGACATCCTTGCGCAAGTCGGGACTGCTACGGAAGCGGTGTGGCGTCATTCTGTTACGCTGATGGATTTTATGGGAAAGGTACTGTTGACCTTTTCACATGTGGCGCCTTTTCCGCGACGCTGGCGCATCACGGCACTGGTCAACCAGATCGAGCAGACCGGCCTCAACGCCGTTCCCATTGTCGCCCTGCTAACCTTTTTGGTAGGGGCGGTCGTAGGCCTGCTTGGCGCCACGGTGCTTAGCGACTTTGGAATCACAATCTATACGGTTGACCTGGTGGCCTATTCATTCATGCGTGAATTCGGTGTGCTGCTCACCGCCATTATGCTTGCCGGACGCACAGCCAGCGCCTTTACCGCGCAAATCGGCTCGATGAAGGCGAATGAAGAGCTGGACGCCTTGCGCGTTCAGGGTCTGGACCCACTTGAATTGCTGGTGCTGCCCAGGACTGTGGCGCTGATGCTGACGCTGCCCCTGCTGACCTTCATTGCCGTGATCTCGGGGCTGACCGGCGGGGCCGTCGTCTCCTACATGACACTCGATATTCCCGTTGCACGCTACCTTGAAATCGTCAACGCCGTCCCCTTGCGCCACTTTCTTGTCGGGTTATGCAAAGCACCGCTGTTCGCCTTCGTTATTGCCCTGATTGGCTGCCTTGAGGGCTTCAAGTCAGGCGCCGGCGCCGAATCCGTCGGCTTGCACACGACCTCAAGCGTGGTGCAATCGATCTTCATGGTGATCCTGCTGGATGCCCTGGCGGCGCTGTTCTTTATGGAGATTGGCTGGTAATGGACAGTGACAACGGCACGCTCGACGAGCCCCTTATCCAGGTGCGGGGGCTGTGTAACCGTTTCGGTGCGAATGTGGTGCATGAAAACCTGGATATCGACCTCTACAGGGGCGAGATCCTCGGCGTGGTTGGCGGCTCGGGGACGGGGAAGTCCGTGCTTCTTCGCAGCATCGTAGGACTGCATCGACCGACCGCCGGAAAAATACGTTTTTTAGGTCAGGATCTGTACAGCCTGTCCATGCCACGCGGGGCAGAGCTTATACGCCGAAGCGGCGTACTCTTCCAGAAGGGAGCGCTGTTCTCTTCGTTGACCACACTTGAGAATATTATGCTGCCGTTGCGCGAACACACCACCCTGTCGTGCGAGGAGGCCGAGTCACTGGCATGGGTTAAACTCGCGCTGGCCGGTCTGCCGCCGGAGTCGGCGCCGCTTTATCCGGCAGAACTTTCCGGCGGCATGGTCAAGCGTGCCGCGCTGGCCCGCGCCTTGGCGCTGGAACCTCAATTACTGTTTCTCGACGAACCCACCGGCGGGCTCGACCCTATCGGCGCCGCCGCCTTCGATCGACTACTATTAACCTTGCGCGATGCCTTCGGATTCAGCGTATTTCTGGTCACCCATGATGTGGACACCTTGTATACCACCTGCGACCGGATCGCGGTCCTGTCCGACAAACGCGTGCTGGTCAGCGGCACACTCGAGGAGGTGGCGAGCTGTGAAGATCCGTGGGTGCAGGAGTATTTCCATGGTCCTCGCGGCCATGCCGCCCAACAGGCCGCCCAATCCCCCGGGGAGACTCGATAAATGGAAACGCGTGCACACCATATCCTCATAGGCCTGTTCACCGTTGTGGTGGTCGCCGGGGCGATGTGGTTCATCCTGTGGTTGTCCAAAAGCGGTCCTTCGGAGGACTCTGCTGTCTACGACATCATATTCCGCGAGTCGGTCACCGGTCTGTCGATGGGCAGCCGGGTACTTTACAGCGGCATCCACGTAGGAGCGGTGAAACGCATACAGATCGATCCCGACAATCCGCGCCAGGTGGTCGCACGAATTCAGGTAGCCGACACAACCCCCGTCAACCAGGACACCCGCGCCGAACTGATCCTGGCCAATATCACCGGCGCATCCGAGATCCAGTTGTTCGGCGGATCGAATGATAGCCCGCCGCTCGAGAGCGATGATGAAACCGTACCGAGAATCGTTGCCGATCCCTCCCGTCTGGCCCGCTTGTCGGAAACAGCCGCGGAATTACTCAAGGATCTCTCCACCCTTATTGAAAAGGGTAATTTGGTGCTGTCGGAGGAGAACACAACGAACCTCTCAAACAGCCTCCACAATATCAACGCGTTAACCGGCATACTGGCGGACCAGGACGACGGGGTTAAGAACGGGATGCAGAAACTATCCCGGCTCAGCCGGGAAGTTGAACAACTGCTGAATAAATTTCATGCACTGGTCGATAACCAGGGAGAAACGCTGATGTCCAACGGAGTGAGGACCTCCGCCTCGCTGCAAAGGAGCACAGCCAAACTGGAGCAAATGCTGGATGAAAATGAGGAGGCTTTCGCTGACGGAATCGAGGGGCTTAGGGACATTGGCCCGGCGCTCGATGAACTACGCAGCACCATGGCGACTCTGAGTGAAGTGGTGCGTCGGTTTGACCGGGATCCGGGCAGCTACCTTTTCAACCGTGAGCCGGTCAGGGAGTTTCAGCCATGAACCGACCGTGGCCATCTTTGCGTTGGGGCTATCTGATTCTTGCAGCCGGTTTGAGTTCCTGCAGCGTCCTTCCTGAATCATCACCTCACGATATCTACCGGCTGCCGCCATCCTCTGTCACCGCCTCCGAGGGGGAGGGTTCGGAACTAGCCTTGCGCATCAACACGCCGTCGGCGGATGCTCTCCTGAGCAGCACACGGATCGTGGTCATCCCGGACGGCAACAGAGTCAGTGTCTATCAAGGGGTCCGCTGGCGCTCTCCTGCGCCGGTGCTGTGGCGCGACCATCTTCTTGAGGCCTTTCAGAACGATGGACGGATTGTCCGGCTCAGCAGCTCAGCGGAAAGACTCCGGGCCGACATCGAGATCGGCGGAATACTGCAGGCTTTTCAGACCGAATACCGGGCGGGCGTTCCCGAAGTGGTGATCCGCCTGGACGCACGACTGGTAGAGAGCACCGGCAAACGTATCCTCGCCAGCCGACGCTTTGTTATTAAGGAGGCGGTAAACAGCACACGTGTGCCGGACGTGGTCGCCGCTTTCGGCCGCGCAAGCGATGCAATGGCCAAGGCGCTGATCGACTGGACTTTACTGCATGCGAAATAACACACTGTTTATCCGGCACGAGTACGCAGCGCCATTCGAAAGGGCGCTCTTCCCTTAGAGGCCGTTGTCCAGCACACCCGCTTCATTGAGAAATTCCGGATCCATCATTTCAATGAATCGCCGTGCCTGCGGCGAGAGAAATTTACCCTTGCGCATGACGATACCGTAGCTGCGTCCGGGGAAATAGTGCTCAAGCGGGATGCGCGCGACACGGTCGGTATCGGTGAGGCAAACATCACTGACGATGGAAATTCCCAGCCCCAGCTCTACATATTTTTTTATCACCTCCCAGCCGCCGGCTTCCAGTGCAACCTTGAAGCCGACGTTGTGCTGGCTGAACACCGTCTTGACCGTACCCCAGGTGGATAGATGACGCGGCGGCAGGATAAGCCCGTAAGGGCTGATCTCCTCAAGGCGAATATTCTCGCGCCCGGCAAGCGGGTGATCCCGGGGGGTGATCAACACCGTTTCGTAGGTCACATTGGGGCGGTAGATGATATCTTCCGGCACCTCCAGCATGGAGCCGACGGCAAAATCCGCCTCATCGGCACGCAGCAGCGCCATGCCGTCACGCCCGGTCACGTTGTGCAGTTTGATCCGAATACGCGGATAGGCCTCGGCGAACTTCTTAATCCACTCGGGAAGAATGTAGAGGATGGTCGACTCTCCCGCGGCGATATTAAGCTCCCCCGACTCAAGCTTGCCGTATTGCGCCGAGAAGCTCTCCTTGAGCTTATCGATTCCCTCCACCAACGGAATAGCCAGTTGATAGAGGATCTCCCCTTCCGGGGTCAGCTTGATATGTGGTCCGCGACGCTCGAACAGGGTGATGTCCATCTCCCGCTCCAGCGCCTGAATCTGCAGGGTCACGGAAGGTTGGCTGAGAAACAGCTCCTCCGCCGCCACGGAGATGCTGCCGCTGCGGGCGGCGAAGCAAAAGGCGCGGAGCTGTTTCAGTCGATTCTGTTTATAGTAAGGTGGCGCAGGCATCACAATAAACCATTCTGTTGACACTCACTCACAATATATCACTAATCGGTAACCCGACCGTTCCTATCGCCAGAGATATTTCCTAACATATCATCCGCTGCTGCAAAAATTTGCTACAGTGATAGCGCATCTCTACTTTCCTGGTAGCAAGCCTGCCGATAAACTATCATCACGACACTAAAGGAACGGGTCATGCAACTTGTTAAGCGCTTCGCCGAGCTGGGTATCAAAGACGTGCCGCTTGTGGGCGGCAAAAACGCCTCGCTGGGCGAGATGTACCGGGAACTCAAGGACGAAGGGGTTGAGGTTCCCAACGGTTTTGCCACCACCGCCGATGCCTATCGGCTCTATATTGAACACAATAACCTCCATGAGCGCATCGCCAAAGAGCTGGGCGCCCTGGATACTACAGATGTGCGCGCCCTCGCCATTAGCGGAGCCCGCATCCGCCAGTGGATCATGCACGGCGCCATGCCGCAACAGCTGGTGGATGAGATCCGCGAGGCCTACAAGGAGCTTGAGGCCGAGGTCGGCGATAACATCGATGTCGCGGTACGCTCCTCCGCCACCGCCGAGGACCTGCCCAACGCCTCCTTCGCCGGGCAGCAGGAGACCTATCTCAACATCCGCGGCACCAACAACCTGCTGGCCACCTGCAAGCAGGTGTTCTCCTCATTGTTCACCGACCGCGCCATCTCCTACCGCGTCCACCAGGGTTTCGATCACATGGATGTAGCGCTCTCCATCGGTGTGCAGCAGATGGTGCGCGCTGATATCGGCGCCTCCGGAGTGATGTTCTCCATCGACACCGAGACCGGCTTTCGCGATGTGGTCTTTATCACCGCCGCCTATGGCCTGGGTGAGACGGTGGTGCAAGGCTCGGTCAATCCGGATGAATTCTACGTTTTCAAACCCACCCTGTCCCAGGGCAAGCGTCCTATCCTCAAACGGCAGCTGGGAGAGAAGGCGATCAAGATGATCTACACCTCCGACCCGATGGCCGGTATGTCCACCCGTACCGTGAATGTCGGACGCGCGGAACAGCGCAAATTCGCCATCACCGATGAGGAGGTGCTGCAGCTGGCCCGATACGCCGCGATCATCGAAAAACACTATGACCGACCGATGGATATCGAATGGGCCAAGGACGGTAACACCGGCAGGCTCTACATCCTGCAGGCACGCCCGGAGACCGTTCAGGCCGGCCTGGATGCAACCATGCACGAGGTCTTCCGCCTCAAGAGCCGCGGCGAGGTACTGGCCACCGGCAAGAGCGTGGGACAGCGGATCGCCACGGGCAAGGCACGGGTGATCCTGGAGGCCTCGCAGATGCACGAGCTGCAGCCCGGCGAGGTGCTGATCACCGACATGACGGACCCGGACTGGGAGCCGGTAATGAAGGTCGCATCGGCCATCGTCACCAACCGCGGCGGGCGCACCTGTCATGCGGCAATCATCGCCCGCGAGCTGGGCATTCCGGCGGTGGTCGGCACCGGCAATACCACCCAAACCGTCAGCACCGGCCAGACGGTCACCGTCTCCTGCGCCGAGGGGGACACGGGCCTGGTCTACGAAGGTGAGCAGGAGTTCGAGGTGGAGAAGGTCGACCTCTCCAGACTGAAGAAGCCCAACACCAAGATCATGCT
>JAWOIT010000135.1:0-3456 GCA_046484535.1 Pseudomonadota bacterium
TTATCCATACCATGGTCTACACTCAACAGCGAAACTGACGTCTGAGAGAGGGAACTTTCAGGCATCACAGTTGTCGGATATTTCTGCTTTCACGAACGAAACAATATTTGCGAATGGAATTATAAAAACCATCAATTATGCGGTCGTCTCATTGGCCACATTCGAGCTCGGCCTCGGCCTAGGCATTGGCATTGGCAAGGAGTATACAAACGAGAATACGGAGCCGGAGGAGAATATCTTCGCATCGGTTCGACGCTCAATCACACGGTTTGTCGCCGTGGTCTGCATCGCATTGGTGCTCGAAGGGCTGATTATGGTGATTAAATACAGTCAGCTCGATCTTGCCGGCAACCTTTATTACCCGGTTGCAATCATCATCTCCGCCGCCGTTTTGTTACTCAGCCTGGGAGGTTTTCTAAAATTGACCAATCAGATTGAGTGTTACTGCTGAGCAGCGATCCTTTTCCGCCTGGTATAGCCGGCTCAGGCGCTCTCACCGGCGAGGGCAGTCAGCCTTTCGTGATAGGGGCCGTCCCCCATCAAATCGAGGCTCTGGGCCAGACGCCGCCGATCCTCCCACCGTGTCATACTTTCCAGTGCAGAAAACACCCGCTCCACCTGCTGCTCCGTCACGGTGCCGGTCAGTGGATGGCCCAAGCCCATGATGTACTTGGCGCGCTGCAGATCGGCAAATTGTTGCGGGTCATCCTGCATCGATTGAAACAGAGCGGTTGCAGCCTGTTTGGCCTGCTCCACCTCCTGCCAGTCGCCCTTTTGCGCCGCCGCCATCAGATGGAGATACTGGCGCACCGCCAGGGACATCAGGCCTGAGGTAATACCGGCACGCTGGCGTCCGGCGCTGTCGAACCGTGGCCCCTCCTTCAGGGCCCGTACCAGGTGCGGGTCCCAGCCCTGGACGATTTTCAGCCGACGCAGTGCCGGGTGGGCGAGAAAGCGGGCCGTGCTGGTTTCATAATCCACCTCGGTCACCTTGACCGCGACGATGTGCTCACCCCCTTCCCCTTCGACCAGGTGTGCCGCCGCATCCGCCGTGAGCGGCACACCGCTGACACCGGAGATGGTGTAGAGGCCGATGGCAAGCCCCTCCCCGGCCGCCGCCGCCACTAACGGTGCGAGCTGGTCGCGTACCGCCGCCTCATCCGCCCCCGAGGGCAGGTCCGTACCCGGCCGGAAAAACACCACGGGAAAATCGTTATCCACCAACAACTTGAGTAGACGGCGATTGGTCTCGAAGCCATCCTCCGGGCGTAACAGGGCGATACGCAACATCTCCCCGGTATCGGCACGGGCGGCGCAGCGAATCCACGCCTCAAGCTCCTCCGCGGTGCGCAGATGCCCCTGACCGGTGGAAGAGGCGATCAGTACCGCGGGCACCCCCTCTGCGGCAAAGCGTTCCAACAGGCTGATTGTTCGCCCCTCATCCAACCCTCGCCGCGGCAACTCGCCCTCGGTCGGGTCAAAGCAGGCAACGGTCGAGACGGGGTAACGGCCGATCGGATCGGCAATCAATTCTGCACTGGTTAGCGGCATAGGCCCTCCTTTCGACTGAACTATCTTCTAAGTATGATGGACAGAAGCCACCCATACTGCAAAGGAGTAGATCGATGCAGGATCTGGAGCACGCACTCGAAGAGCTCGGGCTTCCCGCCCGGGATCATCACCACTTCCCCTCCTCCCCACTCTCTTTTCCTGACGGCGGCCATTACCGCATCGAGATCTCCGGCGTCGAACGGGTTTCCGCGCTGGAGACATTGATCGCCGAGGCCGACAAGGCCGAGGTGCCGGTCCACCGGATTATCGCCACCGTCGGCGGCGCCACCTACCTGACCCGGGCGGAACTCCGTGACTTCGCCGACCTGGCGCGGGAACAGAAGATCGAAGTGGTGATGACACCCGGCCCCCGCCGCGGCTGGGACAGCGGTCGGCAGATTATGACTAAAGAGGGCCTGGTCTCCGGGATGCGCCTGCGGGGCATGGACGAGGTGCGCCACTGGCTGAAGGACATCGAACGCTGCATGGAGGCGGGCTTTCGCGGCTTTCTGGTGGCCGATGAAGGGGTGCTGTGGTTGGTTAATCAGCTAAGACAGAAGGGTGTAATACCAGAGGAGACCATCTTCAAACTCTCGGTTTTCGCCGGGCAGGCCAATCCCGCCGGCGCCCATGTAGCCCAGTCGCTGGGCGCCGATACCTTCAACCCGTTGGCGGATCTCACCCCGGCGATGCTCTCGGCGATCCGCCACAGCATCGATATCCCGATGGATATCTATCTCTGCCTGGTCAACTCCATGGGTGGTTTTGTGCGTTTTTACGAGGCCGCCGAGATCGCCCGCATCGCCGCACCGTGCTACTTCAAAATCGAGCCAGGACCATCCGAGGAGGCGATCTACGCCCCCTGGAATTCCGACAGCTTCCATGATGAGATGATCCGCGACCGGGTGCGCAATGCCGCTGTGATGATGGAACTTATCGAACGGGAGAACCCGGAACTCAAGTGTTCACCGATAGGGAGTCCGGATTTGGCGGTTCCACGGTAAAATAGAAGAATCAGCGAGACCTGCCGGGGATTAGTTAAGAGCAAACATAAGCAAATATTGTCTGCATTGCGGCCGAAGACGACATTAGCGCGGCGTTAGCAGGAATCCGCAGTTAGGCAAATAGCTGACGTAATAAACCGTAGGATGTCCCCGGTTGTCCCTCTACCACTCATCCAAAAAAGCACGAATACTCATCTGACTCAACTACCTGGAGGAACTCCTCGAGGCTTTTTGCTCTTGGGTGTGGCTCATAGACGTGCCACTTCAAGTCAGCACGCTGCCAATAGATTTTCCAAACAGCCTGGGTTTTAACGTAGGTTGCCTTCGCAACGGGATTCTCCATCTTCTCTTCCGGGTTGTCCCAGCGTGGACGTACTTCAAATATCTCTACGCTCTGCCCTTTTTGCCTGAAGCCAAAATCTAGTTCGCTTCTAATATATGCAGGTGGTCTGTTCTTCTCGAGATAGGCCTTCAGTGTTTTCTCATGTCTTTTTAATTCAAATTCACTAAATGCCATAGTCTGTTTCTCGATTATCTAATATTCTGAACATTTTGAAGGAATTACGTGGACACCCAGCCAAACCTTTCCATAACAAGGGAATTCTGCCAAGGACTTACGTGTACACCTACCCAAACCTTACTTCCTTGTACGATACCACACGCCTCAAAAAGTTTTAAGGGCTCTGACCCCTTTAAGTGCTACCCCTTTAAGTGCTGGGCGGTATAGAAACCGCTCAGCGCAACGGTTTGATCGCAGCGTAATCCGCTGCTCTTGTCGACGGGGTGAGAGTAAACCCTGCGGCACTGAAGATTGGATTTTGCGCGAATGACGAAGTAGGCGCAGGCCTGAGCTAACTGATAGAGCCTGCTGAAATCGAGGTAGCCGCGGTCCATGACATAG